>JAYKGU010000233.1:0-32548 GCA_035285585.1 Synechococcales cyanobacterium | reverse complement strand
GTGATGGTGTGGCGGGTGCCCGGCGTACGGGAACTAAACCGCACCGATGCCCTGGATGTGCTGTCCTACATTTTGGGTTACGGGAGAACGGCGCGGCTGGTGCGCGACCTGCGGGAAGATCGCCAGCTGGTAAGCAGCATCTCTGTAAGCAACATCACCTACGCCATGCAGGGGATTTTCTACATCTCGGCCCAGATGCCGGAGGAAAATTTGGCTGAGGTTGAGGCGGCGATCGCCCACCATGTCCACCGTCTGCAAACCCAACCTGTCTCCCAGGAAGAGCTTGACCGGGTGCGCATCCAGGTGGCTAACCGCTACATCTTTGGTAATGAAACCCCCGGTAACCGAGCGGGGCTGTATGGGTATTTCCAGTCCCTTGTGGGTGACTTAGCCCCCGCCATTCACTATCCCAGCCGGATTTACGACCTGACGATTGAACGGCTGCAGGCGATCGCCCAACAGTACCTCACCCCCGATGCCTACGGTGTGCTGGTCATCCGCCCTGGAACCCCAAGGTAGAGGCTGGTCTAACCCTGGGCTTCAGCTTGAATTTCGGAAATGAGCTGCTCCAGTTCCTGGCTACTGGCCTGGTAGACCTCACCACAGAAGTGGCAGGTGGCCTCGGCCCCATTGTCTTCTTCGATCATGTCGCGCAGCTCGTCCCGGCCCAGTATCTTCAGTGCGCCCAAGACGCGATCGAATGAACAGCCACAGTGAAATCGCACCATCTGGGTCTCTGGGAAAACGGTCAACCCCATGTCACCCAGCAGTTCTTCAAACATTTGAGGCAGGGATTTTCCAGCCCGCAGCAGGGGCGTAAACCCAGATAGCTGAGCCACCCGCGACTCCAGCGTACTGATCAGGGCGTCGTCTTGGGCGGCTTTGGGCAGCACCTGGATCAGCAGGCCACCCGATGCCGTAACGCCCTCTGCCCCAACAAAAACGCCCACAATCAGGGCAGACGGCGTCTGCTCAGAAACCGAAAGGTAATGGGTAATGTCGTCGCCGATTTCGCCCGAAACCAGCTCGACGGTGCTGGAGTAGGGGTAACCATAGCCTACATCCCGCACTACATACAGATAGCCTTCACTGCCCACCGCACCGCCAACATCCAGCTTACCCATGGGGTTGGGGGGAAGCTCGATGTGGGGATTGTCTACGTAGCCTCGCACAGTACCGTCCAGACCCGCATCTATCAGAATGCCGCCCAGGGGGCCATTGCCCCGAACCCGGATGTTAACCCGCGATTCAGGCCGTTTCATGCTGGAGGCCAGCAGTAGGCCAGCCGACATCGTGCGCCCCAGGGCCGCCGTCGCCACATAGGAAAGGTCGTGCCGCTGCCGGGCTTCTTCGACGAGGCGGGTTGTAATCACGCCGACGATGCGAATGCCGTCATCGGCTGCCGTTCCCCGAACAAGTTGATCTGCCATGAATCTCGAAACACTTCTTAATATCCGCCATCCCCACTATTGTAGAGGTTTCCTTTACGGGTTGACTGCCGCTCTCTAGTCAGAAATGGGAAGAAAACGGGCGATCGCCCTCAATAATATAGCTTCACACCCGCTCCTACCTGATTGAACAAATGACGATCTATCAACGGATTCAGGCATGGATGCAGTAAGGAATACAGAAGGATTTAACAGAGGTTGGCATAATGCGATGGGGCGAGGTTAAGCCGATAGATCTTCCCGCGATCTTTCCTATGGAGATAGCGGACGGGGATCACGGACAAAACAGGTTGGAGATCGGGATGAACATTTGCAAATTTTTCCAAATCTTGCTTGAAGGAATAGATGGAAAGTTTAATAATTATCGTTGAATGGTAAAGAGGTTGTTTGAGGACTTTGTTTGCATTTGTTGTCGATGTTGATGTTAGTCCCAAGACACCAGCAAATGCTGAATCTTGCGCCTGGTGTGCCTGCCCGTTAGCAAGTTCCATTCTCAACGTTGTGTTTCCAATGCTTTACCTGAAAACATTTGCAGGCAAAAATCAGATGATTCAAGTTAAATCTTCCCGGCTGACCTCCTGGACTCAGGAGGAGGAGGATTAATTCCATGTTTTCCGCCTAAAAAATAACGGATTGTACCTGGCATCTCGCTCCTATTTTTTTGCTCTGTTAATGATGTTTTCCGTCCCTCTTTAGGCAGATGTTGAAGGTTATACAAACTGCGTACCATCTAAACAACGGTTGATCTATCGCAGTTCGTCTCTTTCAGCTTAACAAAAGGTCACTGAAACTTTTTTTTCAAGGATTAAATATTGCTATGAATACCTGCCCTTGTTGCTCTGGGAAAATGTTGCGACATGCACGACACAGCAGCATTTATTGGTTCTGTCCGCACTGCCACCAGGAGATGCCCAATCTGTCCCTGGCGATCGCTTCCCGGCAGCTCCCGCCCCCCCTACCTCCCCTACCTCAACTCATCGATTCATTGGAGTTAGTTCATTCTAATTAGCCCTTCAAAATTAGCCACCAACTATCAAGGCTCAGCTAGAAAACCATTTTGACCATCGGGTGCAATATTGCCATGCGCTGTTGCACCTTTTTACATCTTTATTCAACGGTCAATAGCTGATTGACTGACAAAAGTTTTAATGTAGGTTGGTGTTGAGCGCAGCGAAACCCAACAGCATCAAAGGTTGTGATGGGTTACGCCGGCGCTAACCCATCCTACAGCAGAATGAGGGTTTCAAGAGTTTTGTCAGTCAACCAGGGTTAATAGGTGGGCCGGGGTTTCCGCCTTAATAGACAGGCCGCCCAATAAAGTTTCCTGGCGGGCTGTAGCGACAGACCAAAATATTGTTGCCGCCTGCGGTTGCCTGGGCACAGCCCACCTGTTCGGTGTCTCGCCAAATGATTTGGGTATAGTGGCCAACATCCGCCCAGTTTCCCGTCGTGCTGACGTCTGGAAAGGTTCCCGGACGGAAAAACTGTTGCTCGCTACCCCAGGCATCCACGGCATCCACGACGCTGTAGAAGCCAGCCGTTCCCAGCCAGAGGTTCTCTCCCTGGCCAGTGCGGCTGCCATCGTGTTGCAGGGTATTGCCCCCAAGAGAGGCCAGATAGTCGGCCCAGACCTGGGCGTCTGTTGCCAGGTCATCTGACCAGGAAAGGGGGGGGACGTCCACCTCCCGGCGGTAGCGGTTATGGGCGTCAAGGATCTGCTGGGCCGCCGTTTGGGTCTGGGCTTGAGCGGTGCTGTCCTGGCCGTAAACCATCGGCGCGGGAAAGGGGACAATCGTTCCCACTGCGACCCCAATGGCTGCTAGACGCTTCCTCCAGGATGGGCAGGGTTTAAGGGATTTGAAGTCGGACATGGCTACAGTTCCTCCTGAAGCTGAATGGGTGTACAAACGCAACTCCGGCAATACCCACGGCGGGGGCAAATGGCCATTTGCACCTACAGGGTTCATCCCCAGATTCAGCAATGCTTAAGGGCTTTTTTGAAATGGCTCTACTTAACCTAGCGAGGCAAATTGGTCAAATCTCAGGAAGCAGGTGCCAGTTTGCTGAGCGGCTAAGGGCGATCGCCCCTGAAATTGCGGAGAAGGGCTTAGTTTCAGCCCAATTGTGGGATTACTGACAAAAAGTTAATTTGCCCCAATTTGCCCCAATTTGCTCATGGACACTATTGAAGTCACCGGAATTCGTGCCTATGGCTACACAGGTGCGCTACCCGAAGAAAACGTTTTAGGCCAGTGGTTTGAAGTGAACTTGACCCTGTGGTGCGATTTAATCGCTGCCGGGAAGAGCGATCGCCTCACGGACACCTACGACTACCGCAGCGCCATCCAGACCGTACAAACCCTGGTAAAAACCTCCAGGTTTGTGCTGATTGAGAAACTTGCTGCCGCGATCGCCGATGCCCTGTTGGAAGACCCCATCCTCGACCAGGTGGAGGTACGGCTGACGAAGGTATCGCCGCCGATTCCCGACTTCAGCGGTTCAGTGGTGGTTACCATTCGGCGCGATCGCCATCGGTGTTCCTGAGAAAATCCCCCAGCCCCGTTGCCGGGAGCAGACAATCGGGAATGATAAAACGGTGATGCCCCGTAAAGCAGCGATCCACTATGACCCCCTCCGTTTCGGTCGTCATTACGGCTTATAACCAGGCTGAGTATCTGGCGCAGGCCGTCCACAGCGTTTTTTCCCAAACCCTCTCCCCCGGTGAGGGCCTGATTGAGTGCATTGTGGTCGATGACGGATCCACGGATCACACCCCCGCAGTGGCGGCGGCCCTGGCTGAGGACTACCCGTCGCTGCAAGTGGTCCATCAACCCAACCAGGGCGTCTCGGCGGCGCGGAATGCGGGGGCGGCGAGGGTTAGCGGCACCTGGATGCAGTTTCTGGATGCCGACGACTGGCTGCATCCCGACAAAATTCGCCAGCAGTTGGCGGCCCTCAGCACTGGCCCCGCCGCCCCTGGGGAGGTAATTCTCTACTCCGACTACGAGCGAGTTTATGTGGATGAGAAGGGAAATCCGGTGCGATCGCACCCCTGTCCTGTGCAGGAGCGATCGCCCGACGAGTTAATGCAGCGCATCCTGATCTGCCCCGACTATCTGGCGGACAGTCCCTTTCCCCTGCTGCAGCAGGCCATGCTGCTGCCCACTTCTCTGGTACGGCGGCAGCCCTTTAATCCCCAGCGCAAAGCCTGCGAAGACCGAGAATTTGTCCTGGATCTACTCATGGCGGGTATTCCCTTTCGCCACGTTCCCATCACCGCCGCCTACTACCGCAAGCACCGGGCCAACCTCACAGACAACACGCCCCTGATGCGAGATTCCTACCTGGGATTCTTTGAGCAGGTGATGGTGCGCTATCCCCAACTGCAGCCCCGCCTCCAGCTCAGCAGCCATCATTTATTAGAAAAGGCGATCGAGGCGAAGGATGCCGCCACCGTGGCCCGCCTTGCGCCAATGGTTACCTTTCCCGTGCGGCTACTCAACGACACGATTACCGTTCATCATCCCCTTCTGATTAATGCTCTGTTCCGCCTGCGGTGTCTGCTGCCCGACTTTTTGCTCTACCCCCATCGACGCGGTCCCCGCTCCCAGCGCCTTTTCAAAACATTGGAGAAACTGGGACGCCAAAGGCTGCCTGCCGCAGCGCTGCAAAAACGTACGGGCAAACCCACACCCCTAACCCGCCCTACGGAGAAGTCTGCGAATAGATAACTATCCACAAGCGGCGAACTACCTGGTAGACCATACCGCCCTGCCCATCCGATAAGCATTGCCCACCCTACCCTCCACCCTCTCTCCACCCACCCACCTATCCACCCATCCACCCCATGGCCCCTCCTGCTCCCCTAACCCTCTCCCTCCTTGTTAGCGACCTCTCCGGCGGTGGCGCAGTGCGGGCTTTTTTGCTAGCCCAGGTTTGCCAGCGGCTGGGGCATCGGGTTGAGATTGTGGGCACCCAGTTTGGCCAGGACTTATACGCCATTCCCCCCAGCGGCCTGGCGGTGACGGCCATTCCTGGCGCGGCCTATCCCCGGTACATTCAGGCAGCACGGCAGGTGATACGGGAACTCAGGGGAGATGTGATATACGCCGTCAAGCCCAAGCCCACCAGCTTTGGGGTGGCGCTATGGAAACGGTGGCGATCGCCCCGTCCCGTTTTCCTGGATATGGACGACTGGGAAATGAGCTGGCATGGGGGGGATGACTGGCGCTACCGTCCGTCGCCCAAGCAGCTCTATCGCGATCTGGTAAAGCCAGGGGGGCAGCTTCGGGAGCCAGATCATCCCCTCTATGTGCGCTGGCTGGAGGGTTGGGTGGGGGCCGCCGATGCCCTGACGGTGGATACCAGTTTTTTGCAAAAGCGATTTGGCGGCGTTTACGTTCCCAATGGCAAGGATACGGACTTGTTCGACCCGACTCCCTATGACCCGGAGACGAGCCGATCGCAGTACGGACTGTCGGATTATCGGGTGCTGATGTTTCCGGGTGCGCCCCGGCCCCACAAGGGCGTTGAAGACGTGCTGGCGGCCCTGGATTTGCTGAACGAACCAGACTTGCGGCTGGTGATTGTGGGGGGCAGCCCCTACGACGACTATGACGATCGCCTGATGGCCCAGTGGGGGCGGTGGATCGTCAAATTGCCCAAAAGCCCGGTGGAAAAGATGCCAGAGATTCTAGCGGCGGCCCACGTGGTGGTGGTGCCCCAGCGGGATACCCTCACTGCCCGCGCCCAGTTTCCCCTGAAGCTGACGGACGGCATGGCGATGGCCAAGCCCATCCTCTCCACCCGCGTAGGCGACATCCCCGATATTCTGCACCAGACGGGATATCTGGTAGACCCCCAGGCCCCTGAGCAAATCGCAGACTGCCTCACCCAGATTTTTCAGGATTATGATGGGGCCAGACAGCGGGGCGAACAGGCGCGGCAACGCTGTGTCGAGCACTACAGTGTTCACACGATGGCGAAGACACTGGCGGACTTGCTGGCGCGGGCAGGGCAGGGATGAGGGATGCGGCGGGTGCAATTGGTGTTGGCATTAGCACCTATCTAAAATTCGTAAACGGTTTTCGATAGGCATTGAATTATATGACCAGAGTGATAAACCCCACATGGCACGTAACTTTTTACTCCTAAAGCTGGCTCGTCGGTATCCGTTCCAGATTGCCCTGACCATTGGACTGGGGCTGTCGGGGGCGATTTTTAATGGCGTCAGTACGGCCCTGGTGGTGCCCGCTGTCCTCAGCATTCTGGATCAGAATATTAACCTGGGAACGGCTCCCCCCTTTTTGAAGCTGCTGCTGGCTCCGTTTGACAGCATTTCGCCCGACTATCGGCTGGGGGTGATGACGCTGGCAATTGTGGTGGCGATCGCCCTGAAAAACCTCACCAACTATTTGAATGCCCTGACCTCAACGGCGCTGAAGGAGGCCCTCTCCATCGACCTGCGGGAGCAGGCCCTGCAGATGCTGCTGGAGGTGGATCTAGACTATTTCTGCAAGGTGGGGGTGGGGGACGTCCTCAACCGCGTGAATAACGAGGTGGGGCGGGCGGCGGGTGCCCTGAAGGCAGCCATTCGCATTGGCATCAACGCCATCACCATTCTGATCTTTGTCGGTCTGCTGCTGGCCATGTCCTGGCCGTTAACCGTGGCCACCTCGCTGCTGCTGTCCCTGGTGGTGGTGCTGAATCAGTATTTCATCAGCCGTGCAAAGGAATTTGGGCGGCAGCTCTCTAGCGTCTCGCGGGCCTATTCCATTCGCCTCACGGAAGCCCTCACGGGAATTCGGCTGATTAAAGAAGCCGCCAGCGAGCGGCGGGAATACCACACGATTAACCAACTACTGCGGGAACGGGAACGGCTCGACTACCGCTCCCAGGCCAACTACGCGGCGATCGCCCCCATCAGCGAAGTAGCTGGCGTCATGGCCCTGATCGTCATTGTGTATCTGGGCAGCACCTTCTTCAGCGGCCAGTTGCGGGAAGTCTCAGCCATTCTGCTCACCTACCTGGTGGTGCTGTTTCGCCTGCTGCCGGTGCTCTCCCAGCTCAACGGCTCCCGCAGCCAGTTCGCCAACTACTCCCCCAGCGTGGATATTCTGGCGGACTTCCTGCGCCGGGACAACAAGCCCTTCATGGCCGACGGTAGCGTCCAGTGGCAGCCGATGCAGGAGGGCATTCAGTTTGACCACGTCTCCTTTGCCTACCCCGGCAGCGATGAGTTAGCCCTCAGCGACATCACCCTGGCCCTACCTAAAGGGAAAACCCTAGCCCTGGTAGGGGCATCGGGGGCAGGAAAAACGACCCTGGCGGACCTGCTGCCCCGCTTTTATGACCCAACGGGGGGCGCAATTCGCATTGATGGACGGAATCTGCGGGAATTTGACCAGAAATCCCTGCGGGGGGCGATGGGCATCGTCAGCCAGGAGGCGTTCCTGTTCAACGACACGATTCGCAACAACGTCGCCTATGCCCGCCCCGACGCCAGCGACGCCGAAATTATCGATGCCCTCAAGCGGGCCAATGCCTACGAGTTTGTCACCGACATGCCCCAGGGGCTGGAAACTCCCCTGGGCGATCGCGGCGTCCTCCTTTCCGGCGGTCAGCGGCAGCGCATCGCCATTGCCCGTGCCCTGCTCAAAAATGCCGAGATCCTGATTCTGGATGAGGCTACCAGCGCCCTGGACACCGTTTCCGAACGGCTGGTGCAGGCGGCCATTGATGATGCAAGGCGCGATCGCACCACCCTAGTCATCGCCCACCGCCTTTCCACCATCCAAAATGCCGACCAGATTGCCGTTATGCACAAGGGCAGCGTCGTGGAACTCGGCTCCCATGAGGAGCTGCTGAGTAAGGACGGTTACTACGCCCATCTCCACGAGATGCAGTTCACCACCACCGACAGCACCCAGGCCCACTCGCGCAACGACCAGATTCTGAGCAACGCCTCCTTTGCCATCCGCAACCATCTGAACGGCATGATTGGCTCCCTGGCCATGATTGTGGACGACCTGGTAGATACCCCCGAAGAGGAACACGAACTGGTGCGGGGAGCTTACGACGCCGCCACCAGCCTGCTTACGGTGATTGAAATCCTGGAGCGCAAGCAGCGATAGGTTGTTGGGGCGGTGTGCTATTTATCCGCAGATGACGCAGATGGCTAAAACCTTTATGGCGGTGTGCTGTTTATCCGCAGATGACGCAGATGACGCAGATGGCTAAAACCTTTATGGAAACGTCAAAGGCAAGTTAAGTGAAAGGGCAGATGGATGACAGGCGTATTTTGGGCATAACTCGCCCCGGCACCTGCCAATTCCGTATCTGCGTCCATCTGCGCCATCTGCGGACCCATAGGACATAAATCCAAAATCCAAAATCTAAAATCCAAAATCCAGAGGAACCCCGCCGTGACCCCAAAAGTGCTGCTCATCGCCCCCCACTTCGGCAAATTTCCGCCGTGGATTGGTCTTACCTTTGCCACCTTTGCCCGCAACCGGGATTTTCAGCTTTTGGTGGTGACGGATCAGCGGGGCGATCGCTTCCCCCCGTACCCCAACATTCGCTTCCACCACCAGTCCCTGGCCGATTTGAGCGCTCTGGCCACAGAGAGAACCGGTACACGGGTCGTCCTGACGCGGGGCTACAAGGTGTGCGACCTGCGGCCCGCCTTTGGGGTCATTTTTGCCGCCCATCTGGCAGGGTACGACTATTGGGGTCACCTGGATCTGGACACCTTTTGGGGGGACATGGCGGCGGCTTTGCATCCAGCCCTTGCCCAGGGGTACGAAATCATTTGCGGCGATCCATACCATGTGGGTGGTCCTTTTTGTCTTTATAAAAACGTGGAGAGAGTGAACACTTTATTCAGGAAAAATCCGTTCCACATTTCCGCGTTTCAGGCGAAGGAAAATGTAGATTTTGACGAAATCGGTGTTCATATTGACTACCAGGGCTTTGAGCGCACGGTGCGACGCAGTGAGGCCAGCAAGGAGATTCGAGTTTATCGCGATCGCCAGCATTACCTGCAAGACTTTGATGCCTCCTGGTGGGTGAACCAGGTGAAAACCGCTTTCCCAGAAGACACCAGGGAATATCCGCCCTTTGAGTTCGGAACGGGTATCTGGCAGGACGGCAAAATCTACGCTGCCTCCGATCCGTCAGGTGCTTCAAATTCAAATGAATTACAGCCAAAAGAATATTTGTTCTATCACTTTCTGGACGGCAAGCGCCGCCTGTTTCGCCCCTTCGATATCAAATGGTGCCAGCACCTCCAATCCTTCTCCATCGGGCTGGATGGCCTCACGCTGCACTACCAACCGGGCGTTTACTGGCTGGCCCACCGCCTGGAAAGCTTCAGCATTCATGCCCTCAAGTTTGCTGTCTACGATCTGGGGCCGTGGCGACACCGCCTGGGGCTGCGGGGCAAGAAATCCCAACGGTCTGCCTGACGCTAACCCATCGGACCGTGTAGCGATTTGGGGCACAGGCTTGGGGGCGATCGCCCCAAGGTGACCACTTCCACAAAAAACAGTACAAATAAACTAAAGCATGATATGATACATCTGTATTCCAACGAATCATGCTCCGGTAGCCCCACCAGGGGCTATTTTCATGGCTATTTCCTGAAAAGTAGGCGGCAGCCACGCTCTGGGCAGGCATCCAGACTGAGCCTGGGCATCAGGGAGAATCTGGTGAATCATTCAAGCTAATTTTCCCAAAGCCCCAAATCCAAAATCCAAAATCCAAAATAAGGATCAGCCCCATCCGGCTTGCCCATCGGGTAGCGCAGACGAGGCTGGAGACGCAGTTAGGAGGTATCTTGAAGACAAATGTATCCTCAGAAATGAAAAAACCGCCGAGCTTTAACAAGTTCTTAAGCTCGATGTCACAGATTGTGTAAGTTTTACCGTTTCCCCCGATAGTTTGCTAATCAGATACACTGCTAGACAGCAAATTGAGTCCTTAAATTAGCTATGAACACGATCGCCATCGGTTTACTCGCCAGTTTGCTGGCCGGTTTGGGAACCGGCGTGGGGGCACTGCCCATTTTCTTTTTGCGAGACCTGAGCGATCGCATCCAGGGCATTCTCCTGGGGTTTGGGGGCGGCGTTATGCTGGCGGCCACCTCTTTTTCTCTCATCCTGCCAGGAACTGAAGCAGCGGTGAGCCAGGGATACGGCGACATCGGGTCGGCTCTGGCGATCGCCGCTGGCCTCCTGATTGGCGGCGTACTGCTCGGGGTGGTTCACAACAACTTTCCCCACGAGCATTTTTTCAAAGGCAAGGAAGGGCCACGGCAGCAGAATCTCCAGCGCATCTGGCTGTTCATCATTGCCATTACCCTCCACAACTTTCCAGAGGGATTGGCGGTAGGGGTGGGGTTTGGGTCCGAGAACATTTCCAACGGCATTGCCCTGGCGACTGGCATTGGTCTGCAAAACATTCCTGAAGGGCTGGTGGTGGCCCTGGCCCTGCGTGCCCTTAACTATTCCCTGGCTTACTCCTTCGGAGTTTCGCTGCTGACCGGGCTGGTAGAACCCATCGGGGGGCTGCTGGGGGTGGGGGTGGTGAGTCTGGCCCAATCCCTGCTGCCGTGGGGCATGGCCTTTGCGGCGGGGGCCATGCTGTTCGTCATCAGCGACGAAATTATTCCCGAAACCCAGCAAAAGGGCGTCGCCCAGGAAGGTACTTTTGGCGTCATGGTGGGTTTTGCCGTGATGATGGTGCTGGACATTGCCCTGGGTTAACCTGCCCACAGGATGGCCGTCATCGTGTTATTGTGGAATTGACCTGGACCCACGCGGTTACAACGCCCAAACCTTGTCAGGACCGGAAGGTAGCAGCAATACGGGATGCTTGTAACAGGCGTGGTCTCCGGGTCTCTTGCCTTTATAGAAGACCTCTGGTGGCAATATGGCTGGTCTGGGCGATCTGGTTCAAAAAGCGTTCTATTTAGGGGTGGGCATCGCGTCCTATGCGGGCGAGCGAGCCGGGAAGACCATCGGTGAGTTGCGATCGCAGGCCCAAAAAATCGCCGACGAAATGGTGGAACGGGGCGAGATGACCACCGAAGAAGCAAAGCGCATGGTGGATGAAATGGTGCGCAAAGCTCAGCAGGCTCCCGATGGCAGCGTCACTGTCGATGTAACCGCCGAGGTGCCCAGTAGTGAACCCCGCCGCATCGAAATTTTGGACGAAGATGAGACAACGGCTTCTCCCTCATCTACTGGGACGACGCAAACTCCCCCTACAGGTCAATCCACTTCGGCCAGCGCCAGCGATGACTTACGCCAGCAGGTGGCCAAACTTCAAGAAGAATTACGCCGTCTCCAAAACAAGTAGGATCCCGCATATACTGGCAGGGATGGATTGACAGCCTGCCCGACTCTGCCAGAGCTTGGGTCAGGAATTGGCTTAGGTACAGTATGGATGACTGGTTTTGGGAATGGAGTCGGGCGGTAGAAGCTACCCGGCAGGAAGTTGAAAAATTTTTTCACGACACCGTCGAAACGGCTGATGAATTTGCCGATGTGATGCTGCAAATTACCGAGACGGTGGTAGAGCAGATGCAGGAGGCGATCGCCGTCGAAATTGAGCAGTTCATCGATCAGCTCGACCGCTGGTTGCCGCCCCCTACCCACATTGCTTTAGGCATTGAGATGTATTGGGATGAGGATCTGCCCTGGGTAGAAACGGTCAAACCTACGGGCGATCGCCATCCCGCCTGCCGGGGCTGCCAGCACTACCACGGACGAGTTTACAACAGCGAACTGCTGGTCTGCGGTATGCATCCCTATGGCTGGGACGGCAAAGATTGCCCCGATTGGCAGGAAAGGTAGCGGGCTGGGGCTATTGAGGATTTTGCCCAGACAAAGCGTGCTGGCTGGCCAGCATTGCCTGAAGCACCCAGGCCGGATCCACCCAGCTACTCTGGTACTTCAAACCCCAGTGCAGGTGTGGCCCGGTGGTGCGCCCGGTCATGCCCACGCGACCAATGCGATCGCCCGCCGCCACTTCCTGTCCCTGCCAGATTTGAATGCCCGCCTGACGGTCAATCATATAGCGCTGGCCATTTTGGGTTTCTACGTTGCCCAGCATGTGGCAGTAAATGTGCTGCCAGGCGCCCGACTCAATGACTACCGATGTCCCGCAGTTGGTGTTGTCTGATACTTCTACCACCTTGCCCGACCACCAGTTGCGGATATAGCTGCCCTGGGGAGCGGCGATATCCAGGCCGTAGTGGAATTCTTGCCGGTAGGAGCCGGTGGGCGATCGCCGGTAGCCGAAGGGCGAGGTATACGCCTGAAAATTTTCTACGGGAAAGGACGCCCCCGCCCAAACGGCAGCGGCAAGCTGGTTGGGGTCGGTGGTGGTAACGTTGGGCTGCAGGTTGGCGGACTGGGGTTCGGCACTGACGGCGATGGTTTTGCTTTGGGGTTCGGTTTTGGTATCGGCAGCCCCCGCATCTGAGGCGGTGGAGGAGTTGGAGATAGATTGGGCAGCGGGAGGCAAATCGGGCGGAACCGCTGTGGGAATGAGCGAAAGGGGCGATCGCTCTCCACTAGCCTCAGCCGCGCTACGCTCGTGGCGCACTTCTGACATGGCCTGACGAATATCAGCAGCAGCGAGGCCCGATAGCCCCAACCCTGCCAGCAAGGTGAGTTTTCCAATAAGAGCGGCCCGTTTCCGAATCATAAGTTTTGCAAAGGGGTTAATGGGAGGAGTGAACGTTTGGACGCACGCATGGCTGACTTGAGAATCAGGCTGCATTGCTCAACCTCGATCTCAAGCAAGCTCTAGCCTCAGCATGGCTCTGACGCGAATTCTACCCAAAATTAACGGAATTTGTCTCAAATTGTCGGGAAAAGTATTGCAGAATTTTCGGCTGCAGAGTGATGAGTCAGATCTCCAAATCTGGAGGACAACCATCCGTATCGGTATTACCTTGTAAGTAGTTAAACAAAATTATTTTCTGGGGGCGCACACCCCCATACGTTGTAGTTACTTGTGCTCAAGCACTTAAGTGCTTATTCGAGGACTCGTCAGAGCTTTTGGAATCCAAAGTCCCCTTGACGGGGTTTTCGGATAAGTTCATAAGAGAGAAATTATTAAGTCCAGGACAGGATGCATCATGGGGCTACCCGAATCCAGTCAGCTATCGTTTACCCCCGACCTAACCATCTGCCGGGTATTAAACGGCATGTGGCAAGTTTCCGGTGCCCATGGCCGGATCGACCCCGTCCGCGCCATTGAGAGCATGGAGCGCTATGCCGACGCAGGCTTCACCACCTGGGATCTGGCCGATCACTATGGCCCAGCGGAGGACTTGATTGGAGAATTCCGCCGCCGCATAGCCACTGAGCGGGGGGAGGATGCCCTTGCCCAAACGCAAGCCTTCACCAAGTGGGTGCCCCGCCCCGGCCCCATGACGCGCTCCATTGTGGAGGAAAATATCGACATCTCCCGCCGCCGCATGGGAGTCGATTGCCTGGATTTGCTGCAGTTTCACTGGTGGGATTATGGGGACGATCGCTACCTGGACGCCCTCCAGCACCTGACTGACCTGAAAGCTGCAGGCAAAATTAAGCACCTTGCCCTGACCAACTTTGATACCGAGCACCTGGCGATTATCTGCGATCGCGCCATTCCCATCGTTTCAAACCAGGTGCAGTTTTCTCTGGTGGATCGGCGTCCTTTAGAGCGTATGGCAGCCTTTTGCCAGGAGCGGGGCATTCACCTGCTGGCCTACGGCACCCTGGGCGGTGGCTTATTGTCAGAACGCTATCTGGGGCAGCCCGAACCGGGCCGGTGGGCACTGGGTACCGCCTCATTGCAAAAGTACAAGCGCATGGTGGATACCTGGGGTGGCTGGCAATTGTTCCAGGAGTTGTTAACCGTTCTCAGGGCGATCGCCCAGCGCCATCAGGTGAGTATTGCCAATGTGGCCGTGCGCTACGTCCTCGATCAGCCCGCCGTAGCTGGGGCGATCGTTGGCGTGCGCCTGGGGCTTTCGGAGCATCTGGAGGAAACGGCTCGGGTGTTTTCCTTTGCCCTCAGTCCCGAAGATTTAGACGCCATTGAGGCAGTGGTGGGGCGATCGCACAATCTTTACCAGCGCATTGGTGACTGTGGGGATGAATATCGCCGCTAAGTCCGCCGCCCACGGGGTTGGCCACCGCCGCCCTCCGTATTTTCTGGGAGAAACAGGCGGTTTTCAGATGCCAACTTAACTCAGTCTGGCGAATCTTCACTGTACTGATATACAAGTTCCCCCCAGGTTTGACAAAACGTTCACACTTGCTGGCTCTACCCATCTAACAATGGGAACTGAAGCGGAAGCAGCCGATCAGGTGTGTCTCTGGGAACAAATGGGGAACAATTTCTTTCCTGGTATTTATAGTCCATCCGCCGATTTACTGAAATTTCCCAAAATTTGTTCCCCCAGCCAGACGTTCCTTACACCCCCTACACGGACGACCCCTCAAGCTGATGGTCATGACCTCCTCCCCCCCCGACAGCTCCCGTGGCATGATGGCAGCCCTCTCCCTGGGCGATCGCAAGAGTGACCTGACCCACCGCGTCAAAGACCTGCCCACCCACCAGTTCATTTCCCTGCTAGATCAAATTACTGGCGAGTTTGAGCACTTCCTGCGGGCGATCGATTTAATCAATGACGACGCGCTGGAAACCCTGCTCGAGCAGATTCTCGAAGCCTTTACCCTGAAGATCGGACAAATCCTCAACGCCGATCGCACAACCATTTTCCTGGTGGACGAGGAACGGGAGGAACTGTGGTCAAAAATCGCCCAGGGGGAGGGGGAAGACTTAATCGAAATCCGCGTACCCATTAACACGGGGATTGCGGGCCATGTGGCCACCACGGGGGAGTACCTGAACATTCCCGACGCCTACAGCCACCCCCTCTTCAACCGGGACGTAGATCGGCAGACGGGCTACCGCACCCGCAACATCCTCTGTATGCCCATTCGCAGCACCGATCAGCAGCAGGTGGTGGCGGTCGTCCAGCTCCTCAACAAGCGCACCGGCACACCGTTTAATACGGATGATGAGCGCAGCTTTCGCCAGTTTGCCGACGCCATTGGCATCATTATCGAGAGCTGTCGTTCTTTCTATGTGGCAGCCCGCAACCAGCGAGGAGTTCATGCCCTGCTGCGGGCGGCGGCCTGTCTGGCCCAAAGTCTGGATCTGGATAAAACTCTCCAGTCGGTGATGGATGAGGCCCGCAAGCTGATCCAGGCTGATCGCAGTACCTTGTTTTTGCTGGATCGCGATCGCAAGGAACTGTGGTCCCGCGTAGCGGACGTGGGCGGTACAGAAATGATCGACATCCGCATTCCCGCCAATCGGGGCATTGCTGGCTACGTGGCCTCCACGGGCAAAACTCTCAATATCCTCAACGCCTATGAAGATCCCCGGTTCGATCGCAGCACCGACCAGCGCACCGGCTATCTCACCCGCAACATCCTTTGTATGCCCGTGTTTAACTCATCGGGGGATCTGATCGGCGTCTCCCAGTTGATCAACAAGCAAAAGGGCTGCTTCACCAGCTCCGACGAAGAATTCATGGCCGCCTTCAATGTCCAGGCGGGCATCGCCCTGGAAAACGCCCAACTGTTTGAAAGCGTGCTCCAGGAGAAGCAATACCAGAAAGACATTCTGGAGAGCCTGTCTGATGCGGTGATTTCCACGGATATGGAGGGCCACGTTGTCACCATCAATGACGCAGCGCTAGAGCTGCTGGGCTGTCCCGTGGTTCAAGACGGGGTGCGCCACCAGCAGTTGCTCTGGCGGCAGCGGCTGATTGGGCGCAAAGTGTGGGAAGTCATTCCCATCGAAAATCTGCAGATGCGGCTGGAAGACAGCCTGAAACATGCGGCCCGCCACTACGTCCCAGAACAGTCCCTGAGCCTGGGGGTGTTGGTTAGCTCGGGTCTGGAAACCAACGGCAAAACAGCCACCAACGGCAAAACAGCCGCTAACGGCAAGAATGGGCATCACCCAGCACCTCTTGAAGTCTTATCCTACACGGATGCGGTGCAAATCCCCCCGCCGCAAACGGTGGAGACCCATATTCTGGCGGTTCGCGATCGCGCCATGCCCGATTACTTCATCCCCTGGAATGACACCAGCCTCAGTGACGTCAGCAGCTTTACGGATTTTTCGGCGATCGCCGTCCCCTACCGGGTGCCCAGCTACCAGGTGCGCCCCATTGAGCGCAGCGTCAACCTCACGGTCAACCCCCTGACCAATCCAGAGGGCAGCGTGCGGGGCGGATTGGTGGTTCTGGAAGACATCAGCCACGAAAAGCGCATGAAGGCCACTATGTACCGCTACATGACGCCGGGGGTGGCCGAGCGGGTGATGGCCCTGGGGGAAGACGCCCTGATGGTGGGCGAACGCAAGGACGTTTCCATCCTGTTCTCCGACATCCGGGGATACACCTTCCTCACCGAGCGCCTGGAGGCCGCCGAGGTGGTGTCTCTGCTCAACAGTTACTTTGAAACCATGGTGGAGGCAGTGTTTAACTGCGAAGGCACCCTGGACAAGTTCATTGGCGATGCCCTGATGGCGGTGTTTGGCGCTCCCCTGCCCTTGGAGGACCATGCCTGGCGCTCTGTCCAGTCGGCCCTGGAAATGCGGCGACGGCTGGCGGAGTTTAACTACACTCAGCCCGATGATTTGAAAATTAAGATTGGCGTGGGCATCAGCTCTGGCGAAGTGGTCTCGGGCAACATCGGCTCCCAAAAGCGCATGGACTACACCGTTATTGGGGACGGGGTCGATGTCAGTTCCCGTTTGGAGGGATTGACGAAGCAATACGGCACCACTGACGCCGCTGGTTGCGATATTATTATTAGCGAGTTTACCTATCAGCTCTGCCGCGATCGCGTCTGGGTGCGAGAGTTAGATCGCATTCGTGTCAAGGGCAAGAGCAAACCCATCAGCATTTACGAACTGGTGGGCGATCGCCAGGAGCCGTTAGACCCGGCCATTGAGGAGTTTATGGATCTCTATGCCGCCGGACGGGCTGCTTATAACCAGCGAGATTTTGCCCAGGCGGTGCAGTATTTCCAGATTGCCCAGCGGCTCAAGCCCAATGACCGGGCTACAATGACTCACCTGGCGCGATCGCAGGCCTACCTGGAAAATCCTCCTTCCCCCCACTGGGACGGGGTTTACACCATGACCACCAAATAATGTGACAACAAAATAACTAACCCCTGAGCGATTACCCCTTCACCGCAAATTTCTGTAAATAAGTAGGATACAGGGCTGGACATTCTCTTCTGACGATGGTACGCTTGTTCTAAGCGGCATATCGTCATTGAGTACCACTATGGAACCACTAACCGAAGCCCAACGAGAACTCTACGACTGGCTGGTTGACTACATTCGCGAAAACCAGCATTCTCCCTCCATTCGACAAATGATGCGAGCCATGGGGCTGAAGTCTCCAGCGCCAATTCAAAGTCGCCTGGAGCACCTCCGGAATAAGCGCTATATCGATTGGACCGAGGGACGCGCTCGGACCATTCGCCTGATTGACTCCGTCCATCAGGGTGTCCCCATTCGCGGGGAGATTGCAGCAGGGGGGCTGATCGAACCTTTTACTGAAGATGTTGAACGGCTTGATCTGGCTGGAATTCAGCTCCGGCCACACGATTACGCGTTGCGAGTCAGTGGCGACAGCATGATCGGTGCCCACATCGAAAGCGGCGACATTGTCATCATGCGCCCCGTCCCCGAACCCGATCGCTTGAGAAACGGCACCATTGTCGCGGCTAGAGTTGAAGGGCATGGCAACACCCTCAAATACTTCTACCGCAACAAAAATTCAGTTACCCTGAAGGCTGCTAACCCCCAATATGACCCCATTGAAGCTGACGCTGAACAGGTCTCAGTTCAGGGGCGTCTTATCGGCGTATGGCGCGATTATGTCTGAGGGCGAAGCCACCAGCTAGCCTTTTGGTCGCCTGCGCCTGAACTCCATATCCGCCGGCCTAAGCTGTCAGTTTGCTCAATCCCCCACCCTGAAACGTCTAACCTGGAACCGCCATGTGGCAAGATGGCTCCAGGTTAGCGAAGCGGCTGAGGTCTATGCAGCAAATTGACTGGCTTGTGGTCATTGCCTATCTCATCATCACCATGGTGATTGGGCTTTACCTGGCGCGTCGGGCGTCCGATAGCCTGACGGAATTCTTCGTCTCGGGCAGAAACTTGCCCTGGTGGTTAGCGGGCACCAGCATGGCAGCCACCACCTTCTCGATTGATACGCCGCTTTACATCGCGGGGGTGGTCGGTAGCAGGGGCATTGCTGGCAATTGGGAGTGGTGGAGCTTTGCGATCGCCCACCTGATCATGATTTATGTCTTTGCCCGCCTGTGGCGACGCTCGGAGGTGATCACGGATGCTGAACTCACCGAGCTGCGATACGGCGGCAGACCCGCCTCGGCGCTGCGGGCCACTAAGGCGTTCTTATTTGCCGTGCCCATCAACTGCATTGGCATTGGTTACGCCATGCTGGCTATGGTTAAGGTCGTGGATGCCCTGCAACTGTGGCAAAGCGTGGGGCTGGAGCCTGGGGCAGGTCTCAAAATCTGGAGCGTCATTGCCGTGAGCGTGCTGGTGCTCATCTATGCCGGGTTTTCCGGTTTGTGGGGGGTAGTGACCACGGACTTCTTTCAGTTTTTCCTGGCTCTGCTGGGGGCGATCGCCGTTGCCTTTTTTGCAGTTCAACAGGTCGGTGGCGTCGAGAGTCTGGTGGCGCAAGCCCAGCAGGCCACCTCCCAGGACGTGCTGGGGTTCTTTCCCTTGACGCTCACCTCAGGGCCGCCCTGGCTTGGGTGGAGTGAGCTGGCCGGGATTACCAGCAGCACCTTCTTTGCCTACGTCTTTGTCCAGTGGTGGTCGTTTCGCCGCAGCGATGGCGGTGGCGAGTTTGTGCAGCGCCTGATTGCCGCTAAAAACGAAGCCGAGGCCGAGAAGGCGGCCTGGCTGTTCAACATCCTCCACTATGTCGTCCGCACCTGGCCGTGGATTCTGGTGGCCCTGGCTGCCATCGTCGTCTACCCCGATCTGCCAGATCGGGAACTCGGATACCCCCTGCTCATGCTCGATTTCCTGCCGCCCGTGGTGCTGGGGCTGACCGTAGCGTCTCTGATTGCTGCCTTTATGAGCACGGTGTCTACCCTGATCAACTGGGGAGCCTCCTACCTCACTAATGACCTCTATGGGCGATTCTTTCGGCCCGATGCCTCCCAGGCGGAGCTGGTGCTGGCGGGGCGGCTGGCGTCGGTGGTGGTGACGGTGTTAGGGGCGATCGCCGCCTTTTTTGCCCAGGATGTAGCCACGGTTTTCCGACTGGTGATTGCCATTGGTACGGGGCCAGGGCTAGTGCTGATGCTGCGCTGGTTTTGGTGGCGCATCAACGCCGCCGCTGAGCTGGCGGCCATGCTGGCGGGGTTTGTCATTGGCCTGAGCACCAGCGTGGTGCCGATTCTGCGGATTGACGACTTTGGCTGGCGGCTGGTGGTGACCTCCCTGCTGACTGCTGCCATCTGGCTCACGGTCATGTTTGTCACCCCCCCCGAATCGGACGAAGTACTCAATCGGTTTTATCTGCGGGTGCGCCCCCCTGGGCCGGGATGGCGATCGCAGCAGCGGCAGACTGGCCTTGCCAGCCCTCAAGATCTGGGGCTAGATATCCAGTGCGTGGTCGCATCGGTCTTTTTGCTGTTTGGCAGCATGTTTACCATTGGTGGATTTTTGCTGTTTCAGCCGCTCACCGGCTGGATTTCCCTGATCATTGCGGCAGTGAGTGGGGTGTGGCTGCGCCAGCTTACCCGTCGCCGCCACGCCTCTCTGCGGGAGGCCGTTCCCCTGGGAGTCGTAGAAGAACGGTCGTCCTGAAAGCGGCGGCTGAACCCCCGCCAGGGGTTTAGGATAGGGGAGGTAGACGTTTCGCCCGACAAAGTTGAGTAGATCCACACTATGGCCGCATTTTTCCGTCAGTATGTCGCTCCCCTCCTGATCGTCCTGGTGTTTCTGGTGGCAATGGTAGCCGTCAGCGCCCGCATCTTTCTTCCCAATGACCTCGCGGCTCCCGCCCCCATCGAAGACCCGGATCAGCAGGCCCAGATCCCCTCGACTCTGGCGATCGCCTCCCCGTCATGGGTGACGTTCTAAGACCGGGATACGCCCTGCGAACGGGGTCAAGCCTTGATCGGGCGCTGCTGGTCAAGTTCATGCAGCGCACCTACGAAGAGATCCATCCCCAGCGGGACTTTCATCACCTGGCGCATACGGTAGATCAGTATCTCTCTAACCAAACCCAGCTCTGGTGGGTTGAGCCGATTCCGAACCAATCCGTCGCCGCTCGCGTCCCCGTTGCCGGGGCTACCCTTCCCCAGACCCACAAGCTCTCCCCCATCGGCTGCCTGTGGATGGGGCAGGGCACCGACCAGGTGCAGGGCGATCGCCACGCCTATATTTTTCTGCTGTATGTGGCTCCGGAACATCGGCGGTGTGGCCTTGGGACAGCGCTCATGCATCACGCGGAGCGGTGGGCCACGCAGCGGGGCGATCGCCAGATTAGCCTCCAGGTGTTTTGCCACAATCAGCCCGCCCTGGCGCTCTACGAAAAATTGGGCTACCATGCTCAGGCAATCTTGATGGCCAAACCTCTAGTCAATCCCTAGTTCAGCTCGTCCCGTATGTCTCCAGATTCCTCCAAAGACCAGCAGCATCCCCAGTACAAAGACGATCGGGCGATCGCCACCACTTTGCTTAATGGTGAACAGAACGACTACAACCTGGCGGAGTTGGCCCGCCTGCGCATTCGCTACTGCGGCTTTCCGGGGGCGCGGGACATTCAGGCCGACCTGGACAAAATCCTCACCCGCTGGGGCCTAACGGAGGCTGAGCTGTTTGCCCGGACGCGAGACATTCACCAGTCGGGCCAGGTTTATCGAAACGTCAACGCCAAGCGGGACGACTGGAGCTGATTTTTTAACAACCATCCTGTAATTGCGCCAGCCGCAGCACCATGTCGTCAATGGCCGCCCGCAATCGGGAACCGGGATGGCTGGCGTGGTTCACCATAATGCTGAACACCAGCGGCTCATAGTTGGGCGGATCGAGGTAGCCGGAGAGGGCGGAGATGCCGGAAAGCCCGCCGGTTTTGCCCGCCAGCCGCCCTTCAACGGGGGTGTTGCGAAAGCGGGAGCGGAGGGTGCCCGTCTGACCGGCGATCGCCAGGGATTCCCGATACACCGACCCCTGGGGATGGCGGGCCATAGCCGCCAGGGTTTGCACCAGGGCGATGGGGCTGACCAGATTGTGCCGCGACAGGCCCGACCCGTCGGCCAGACGGTAAGTGTCGGCGTTCACGCCAATTTCGGATAGGGAAAACTGCAACGCGGCCAGTCCTGCCTCCAGGGTGGCGGCATTGGGCCGCAGGGCGTCGGGGGGAAGGAGATTGGGGGTGGCGGTGGCGATCGCCCCCATCTGCCGCAGCAGCGCTTCCGCATGGAGGTTGTCGCTGTCCTGGTTGGCAATCCTCACCAGCTCAGCCAGGGGGGGCGATAGGACGGCTGCCACCGCTTCCCCAGCAGGAGTGGTTGGGGCGATCGCCAGATGGCTCTCCCCGACGGGAATTGCCGCTGCCGTGAGGATCTGAACAAACGCTCGGCGGAAGTGATCGCTGGGATCGGGCACCGAAACGGCGGAGCGATCGGGCTGTCCCCCCACTGGCAGTTGCCCTCGGATGTGCAGAATTGGGCGGCTCAGATCTCGCCCCACCGCTACAAAGGCAGGACTCTCCGCCGTCGCCGTCACCGTCTGGTCATCCACCTGCCATCGTCCGGCCTGGGTCGCGTCTTCCCAGACGAGCCGCAGGGGTTGCCCCACCGCCTGGGGATAGAGCCAGAAAGGAATTTCGTTGAGGTCGAGGATCAGGCTATTGACGGGTGCGCCATAGCCCGCCTGCACGTCTTCCCACTCCCAGTTGGGATGCACCGGGTCGTCTCCGAAGTACTGATCCTCAACGATTAACCGGGCAATCTGGCGAATGCCGCGATCGCGCAATTGCCCTGCCAGATCCGCCAAATCCTCCCGGGTGAGGCTGGGGTCGCCCCGGCCAACGATACGCACCACCGCCGCATCGGCATCGTCATTCTCCCAATACACCGCCGTGCGGATTTGCTCATCGGGAGGCAGCATCACCAGGGCCGCCGCTGTTGTCATCAGCTTGACGTTAGAAGCGGGGATGAAATATTGCTCGGCTTCCCGACCGTAGAGGAGCGGTGCGTCCGCCGCCAGGGACTGTACCGCAATACCCCAGCGGGCGCGGAGAAATTCGGGCCGGGAGACGATCGCCTCAATTTCCTCCCCCAACTGGGCTGGACAGAGGCCCGCCGCTGCCGCAGTGGCAGGAGATCCTCCCCCCCACCCCAAAGATAGGGTAGCCATTAGCAGGAAAAGCAGGCGACCCTGGGATCGTTGCAGAGGACGGTGGGAGCGATCGCCCAGTCTATTGACCATTACCCAGGCGCAAATCCAGAGGGCTGCAAAATTCACTGACACCCACTTCCCGCACATAGATAAGGATTGGGGTAGCCAGCTTCACAGTCAGGGTGGTGTCTTCCACCAGGTGGTGGAGCGCCTGCCCCAGGGATTCCAGGGTGAGCTGGGTGCGGACGTTTTCGCTGCAAATGGCCACCCGCCAGCGCTTGGCCAAGCCGTCAATCCACTGATCTGACCGATCGGGTTCCTGACCCACTTGAAGCGCCAGGGCGATCGCCGCGTCTTCCAAATCCCCCTCGCAGTCTTCAATCATTTCCAGGGCTTCCATCGCCTCTGGGATAACGGCCAGGGCGGAGCGATATTGGGCAATTTGGGCAAGGGAGAGTGATACCATTAAAAATTCTGAGGTGAATGAAATACGGGTTGCGGCTCCAGTCCGATCGTCCGATTGACTACCCTAAGCTAGGCTAGTCAATGTATCATACGCCAGAGCCTTAACCACCAGAGCGATTCCTTAAAAGTTTTAGATTGTTGCGAGCGAGAACTTCATGACCACCACAACCCAGCTAAATCACGACGTCAAAGACCTGTCCCTGGCTCCCCTGGGCAAGCAGCGGATTGAGTGGGCCGGACGGGAGATGCCGGTGCTGCGTCAGATTCAGGAGCGGTTCGCTGCTGAGAAACCCCTCCAGGGCATTCGCCTGGTCGCCTGCTGCCACGTCACCACAGAAACCGCCCATCTGGCGATCGCCCTCAAAGCCGGGGGGGCCGATGCGCTGCTGATTGCCAGCAATCCCCTATCTACCCAGGACGATGTGGCAGCCAGTCTGGTTGCCGACTATGGCATCCCCGTCTTTGCCAAAAAGGGGGAAGACAACGACACCTACCACCGCCATGTGCAGACCGCCCTGGATCACCGCCCCAACATCATCATCGACGACGGCAGTGACGTGGTCGCCACCCTGGTGCAGGAGCGCCAGTCCCAGCTTGCGGACGTGATCGGCACCACCGAAGAAACCACCACGGGCATCGTGCGCCTCAAGGCCATGTTTAAGGACGGGGTGCTCACCTTCCCCGCCATGAACGTCAACGACGCCGACACCAAACACTTTTTTGACAACCGCTACGGCACAGGCCAATCTACCCTGGACGGCATCATTCGCGCCACCAATATTCTGATTGCAGGCAAAACCGTGGTCGTCGCAGGCTATGGCTGGTGCGGCAAAGGGACGGCCCTGCGGGCACGGGGCATGGGAGCCAATGTAATCGTCACCGAAATCGACCCCGTGCGGGCCATTGAAGCCCTGATGGACGGCTTCCGGGTGCTGCCGATGGCGATCGCCGCTCCCCAGGGCGACCTGTTCATCACCGTGACGGGCAACAAGCACGTCATCCGGCAGGAGCACTTCGAAGTGATGAAGGACGGGGCGATCGTCTGCAACTCCGGCCACTTCGATATCGAAATTGACCTCAAGTCCCTCAAGTCCATGGCCACCAAGGTCACCCAGGTGCGCAACTTTACCGAGCAGTATCACCTGAGCACGGGCAAGTCGGTGATTGTCCTGGGCGAGGGACGACTGGTGAACCTGGCGGCGGCGGAAGGCCACCCCAGCGCCGTGATGGACATGAGCTTTGCCAACCAGGCGATGGCCTGCGAATATCTGGTGAAGCACCGGGGCACCCTGGAACCCGGCCTCCACTCCATTCCCGCAGAGGTCGATCAGGAGATCGCTCGTCTGAAGCTCCAGGCCATGGGCATCGCCATCGATACCCTCACCCCTGCACAGGAGGAGTATGTGAACTCCTGGACAATGGGCACCTGATGTAAACAACCTGGGCGTGGACTGTTGATGTCCGCTTAACTCAGAAAATCTTCAAAAGGTTGCACCACCCGCAGGGGCGGAACATTTCGGTCTTACCTTCGGAGTTACTCCCAAGCGTATTACCGAAATGCTCCGCCTCTTTCCATGTCATCTCAGAGCGGCCTCAGCACAAGCTCATGGTCAAACGATAGGCTGATTAGTATGTTAACCAGCAGGTCGAAGGCTCCCCCACCTGCACCCATTGGCCCTATCGCTTAACCTCACTGCCGACGCAGACGCGATCGCCCCACTACCATGACTTTTACTGCAGTCTCTCCTCGCCCCACTGCTCGCAAACCGTCTTTCGCGCTCCACAGACTGGGGCTGGTGCTCGCCCTCACCTTTGGCGGCGGCATGCGGAGTGCCCAGGCGCTTCCCATTGCCCCAGCGTCAGCAATATCGCCCCTGATCTACGTCGAGCGCAACGCCAACGAGGGCTATGAAGCCTTCGTGCAGCGGGCCACGGCTCTGGCAACCGTCACCCTCCAGCAGCAGTTTGCCGATCCGTCGCGCACCGAAGCTCAGGTCACGCTCATCGGCCAGTCCAATACTGCCGTCGCCCCGTTGCTCACCGTTGGGGTAACCCGCAGCAATTGGCTGACCCGACCCGATGCCCAATCCTGGGCCAGAACCTATCCGGAAGCCCGGCAACTGCTGGGCTTTGCCACCGATGCCCCGGCAGCCAACGTATCGGCTCCAGCGGCGATCGCCCCAGAAACCGCGAGTTCCGTAGAGAATCCCCCCACGCCGGAGCGCTCCAGACCAAGTCAAATTATTCTGATCGAATCGACTCTCCCTAATCCTGCATCTCCTGTTTCTGGCCAGGGAGAGGCTGGTCGAACCGAGTCAGTCACCTCAAGCCCAGCCGAACCGACCCCCACCGGTTCTGCCGACCCCAATTCTGACCGGGAGGTGGTGCGGCTGGGGCTGCCGTCCTTCCCCAGGGAGTCTTCCCGCTTCCGGGTCTCCGATGATGGCACCCTGCTCCAGGAAGTCCAGGTGCAGCCCGAAGCCCGTGATGGTGTTGGCGATCGCCGCGACTTGTCAGCCCCCCGCACCGCTACGCCGCCGCCCCTGCCAACGCCCACGGCAACCCCCATTGCCGCTCCCAGCGCCCCCCAAATCACGCCCGTTCCCGCCCCTCGCTTTCCTGGAACTTAGAAGAGTGGATTCGATCAATGATGAAGATTCAGTAGATATCCCTGGCTCTCTCCTGCCATTTCCAGGGCAAACCGCGTAAAGTTTAGTGAAATACGGCCCTACGGTTTTAGGATTGTGGGTGAATCTTCTGCGCTGTCGGGGGTTCATCCGTGGTTAATAGCGCAATCCTATAGCTGTTGAACTTCTTAATGACTTTCGTAAGCGGATTGCTTGAGGTGTCTAAAGGCACCTCGGCACTTGTTGAGCTGATATCACTTGGTTGGGGGAGCCGCTGTGGCAAAATTTTCGATTGAGCTGAATCGTTTCTTTTTTGACGAACCCAGATCCGAGCGCGTCTCGCTGGTGGATATTCTGGAACTGGCGGGCGAACGCACCTTTGGCTTTTTGCTGGTGATGCTGTCGCTGCCATCCGCACTGCCGATTCCGGCACCGGGCTATTCCGTACCGTTTGGGATTCTCATCTTTTTGCTAGCCGTCCAGCTCGTGGCGGGGCGATCGCGCCCCTGGTTCCCCGAAAAGTTCAAAAAGCACTCTATCGGCCTGAAGCAGGTTCAGAGCGTCCTCAAAGCCGGATTGCCCTGGCTGCGCCGATTTGAATCCTTTTCCCGTCCGCGCATGGCTCACATCTGCACCAGCCGCGCCGGGCGCATGGTGTTAGGGCTGGCGATCGCCCTGATGGCCATCTCCATGATGATCCCGCTACCGTTGACCAACACCCTGCCTGCCATGGGCGTCTTCATCGTCGGGTTTAGCCTGCTGGAGGATGACGGAGTGATTAGCCTGATGGGGCTGACCGTTTGCCTGATTGCTGGGGTATTGTCCACCACCCTGGTGACCGCTTACTTCATTGGCGGGCTGAGCCTGGTGAACTTTGTCATTGAGCAGATTCGCGGATTTTTGTAAGGCGTTTATTAAGACCAGCGAAACCTAGCGGCAGTCCGCTAGTGCCGCTTCTCAGCCTTCCAGGTGCCGCCGTAGGTATACTGCGGGTTGCCCTCCTTCACCTGCGGCAGGCAGCGATCGCACACAAAATACCACTGCCGGGAGTCGTCGTACTGGACGCGGAAAAGAACGGGGAATTCGTTCAAACAGCGATCGCACCGTTTGCGGCGGGTTCGTGCCATCAGGCCATCACGGAGGTTTCTGGCTTGGCGAAAATCATGCGGCCAGCGGAGGTCTGGAGCGCACCCGTTACCACCACCGAAAGCTCATCCCCGATGTAGTCGCTGCCCTCTTCCACCACCACCATGGTGCCGTCACTGAGATAGCCGACCCCCTGGGCGGGTTCCTTCCCCTGCTTGAGGATCTTCAGGTCGAGGCTGTCGCCAGGGAGGTAGCTGGGTCGGAGCGATCGCGCCAGGTCGTTAATATTGAGCACGACCACCTGCTGCAGGCTGGCGACCTTGTTGAGGTTGTAGTCGTTGGTGAGCAGGGTGCCGTTGATCTCCTGGGCGAGGCGCACCAGCTTGGCGTCTACGGTGGCAATGTCGTCATAATCCGCCGGGTGAATGATGATGCGCTGGGGATACTCCTCCTGCATTTGCTGGAGGATATCCAGCCCCCGCCGCCCGCGCACCCGCTTTTGATCGTTGGAGGCATCGGCGACGTGCTGTAGCTCCTGCAAGACAAACTGGGGCACGAGGATCTGGCCTTCCAGAAACCCCGTGGCCATCAGGTCTTTTACCCGACCGTCGATAATGCAGCTTGTATCGAGGATCTTACTGGACGACGGCTTCAGGGTGCCCTCCGCCAGCAGCATCGTCTCCACGCTGTGGGGATTGATCAGCCGCAGCAGGGTGCGTCCGTGAATATCCGCCAGGTTGATCCCGGAAAACGCAAAGGTAATGCTGCCGACTACGGCCACCAGCGGTTTGATAAAGGCAAAGTCAGGGGGGATGGGCAGGACAAACAGGGGAGCCAGCATCAGGTTGGCAATCAGCAGCCCCAGCACCAGACCAATGGAGCGACTCAGGAGCACATCCACGGGCATCTCCCGCAGATTGATTTCCAGCCGCCGATAGCCCACCTGCGCCGTTAGGCCCACGCCCAGGCCAATCAGCGCCCCGAACCCGGCACAGACCACCCCCAGCCCTTCCAGGCTGGTCACCTCAGCGAGAACGTGCCCCGGCAGCAGGTCGATGCTGTACAGGCCAATGCCTGCCCCCGCGAGGATAAATGCGAAAACAATAATGACATCAAGCATGATTTAATCCATCAATGGATTGGGATGAATAATTGCGAGGTAAGTATGCAGGTGTATCGTAACCCCTCCACCGTACAGTAAATGCGGCCTTCGCAGAGTTTACGATTCGTCAGGCTTGGAATTGGTTACGATGACATCCAAATAAGCTAAGGAAAGGGCCGCAGAAACTTGGTGGATGGATGACAATATAGGGATGAAATTTATAGATCCGATTATATCGTTTACCTGTATAATCACCTGCCCTTAGCGATCGCCCCCTCAATGCACCTCAAACCATTGACCTGACTGATGCCGACCGTCAGAAAAAATGGGCGATCGCCCATTGAACAGCCACCACTCTTTCGAATTGCTTTAGAAATGCCGTCCCCAATTGATTCCGTCCAGCGTCCTGATACGGTTTCCGGGTTCAGTCAGCCCATCCCATCTGTTCCAGTACAGGCCGCCTACATCCACATTCCCTTCTGCCGCAGGCGCTGCTACTACTGTGATTTCCCCATCTCCGTGGTGGGCGATCGCCCTCCCCTGCCCCATCAAGCCTCGGAAGACGGGCATGGTTCTGGGGCGATCGCCCAGTATGTCGATATTCTCATTGCCGAAATTCGAGCCACGCCCGCCGCTGGCCCGGCCCTGACCACGGTGTTCTTTGGCGGTGGCACCCCGTCCCTGCTGTCGGCCCGGCAGCTCGGCACCCTGCTGGCGGTGCTGGCCGACCAGTTTGGCATCGCTGCGGATGCGGAAATTTCCCTGGAGATTGATCCGGGTACCTTTCAGAAACGCCAGATCCAGGGCTTCAAAGCGGCGGGGGTGAATCGGCTAAGCCTGGGGGTACAGTCTTTTGAGGCGGATCTGCTGGCCGCCTGTGGGCGCACCCACACCCCTGAGGATATTACGGGGGCGATCGCCCTCATCCACGACGTCGGCATCGCCAACTTCAGCATTGACCTGATTTCTGGACTGCCCCATCAAACTTTGGAGCGGTGGCAGCACACGTTAGAAAAAGCTGTGGCGATCGCCCCACCCCACCTGTCGGTTTATGACCTGACGGTGGAACCGGGCACCGCCTTCCACCGCTGGTATCGCGCCGGTCAGTCTCCCCTACCCACCGATGACGCGACAGCGGAAATGTACCGCCTCACCCAGCGGCTCCTCACCGCCAGCGGGTACAGGCACTATGAAATTTCCAACTACGCCAAGTCCGGCTATCAGTGTCTGCATAACCGCGTTTATTGGGAAAATCGCCCCTACTACGGCTTTGGCATGGGGGCCACCAGCTACGTTCATCGCCAGCGCTTCAGCCGCCCCCGCACCCGGCAGGACTACCGCCAGTGGGTGCAGGCCTACGTCGCGCACGGGGGGCACATCGACTGCCTGCCCACTCCGACCCCGGAAATCCTTTTAGACACGCTGATGCTGGGATTGCGCCTTGCCGAGGGGCTGGACCTTACCGAGTTGAACCTAACGTTTGGGTCGTCGTGTCTGGAAGCGGTTCTGGTCGCCCTCGCACCGTTCCAACGGCGGGGTTGGGTTGAAATTGGGCAGCCTCAGCAGGGTGAGAGCATTGATTTGGAGGCGATCGCCCATTCCCCCCATCAGCGAATTCGCCTGACGGATCCAGAGGGCTTTTTATTTTCTAATGAGGTGCTGTCGTCGCTGTTCAACGCATTGGCCGAATGGTTCCCCGATGCCGATGCCCCTGCAGAAAGCTGATGCAGGGCGTGGATTTTCAGGGGCGATCGCCGCTGCGTCAACCGCTACCAAAATTTGGTAATCTAGGTCAAATAGTTGGATGCTGAAGGGCGGAAACACGTGGATATTCAAATTGGTAGGGGTAGAACAGCCCGCAGAGCCTACGGCATCGACGAGATTGCCCTGGTTCCGGGTCGCAGAACGTTAGATCCATCACTGGCAGACACCACCTGGGAAATTGGCGGCATCAAGCGCGAAATTCCCATCATCGCCAGCGCCATGGACGGGGTTGTGGATGTGCGCATGGCGGTCCTCCTTTCCCAAATGGGGGGTATGGGCGTCCTGAACCTGGAAGGCATTCAAACACGTTATGCCGACCCAGAGCCAATTCTCGATCGCATCGCCGCTGTTGGCAAAGACGGGTTCGTCACCCTGATGCAAGAGCTGTATGCGGAGCCAATTAAGCCAGATCTGATCCAGGAGCGCATTCGATCAATTAAGGAACAGGGCGGGATTGCCGCCGTTAGCGCCACGCCAGCAGGTGCAGCCCGGTTTGGGGATGCGGTGGCGGCAGCCGGGGCGGAGATCTTCTTCATCCAGGCAACCGTCGTTTCCACAGCCCATCTGTCGCCTGCGTCAATCGTCCCCCTGGATTTGGAAGACTTTTGTCGGCGCATGCCCATGCCCGTCGCCCTGGGGAACTGCGTCACCTACGAGGTAGCCCTGAGCCTGATGAAGGCCGGAGCAGCAGCGGTGATGGTGGGCATTGGCCCAGGAGCCGCCTGCACCTCCCGTGGGGTGTTGGGGGTTGGGGTGCCCCAGGCTACGGCGATCGCCGACTGTGCCGCCGCCCGCGATGAGTATTACCAGGAGAGCGATCGCTACGTGCCCATCATTGCCGATGGCGGCCTGGTGACAGGGGGCGACATCTGTAAGTGCATCGCCTGCGGTGCCGATGGCGTGATGATTGGGTCTCCCTTGGCGCGGGCCAGCGAAGCGCCTGGACGAGGCTTCCACTGGGGCATGGCTACTCCCAGCCCGGTTCTACCCCGTGGCACGCGCATCAACGTGGGCACCACGGGCACCCTGGAGCAAATTCTGCGGGGGCCAGCCCAGTTGGATGACGGCACCCACAATTTACTGGGGGCGCTGAAAACCAGTATGGGTACCCTGGGGGCTAAGGATATTCAAGAAATGCACCAGGTTGACATTGTGATTGCTCCTTCGCTGCTCACCGAGGGTAAGGTTTATCAAAAAGCCCAACAGCTTGGCATGGGGAAATAAGCAAGGATTTCCGTCAGTCTGATTTGCGGAAATGCTGAAAAAAAAAAACTTGTCCTTTAGAATAGAGGTATAGCGGAGACACATGTTTCCGTTCACTCCTCACACCACACTCCGCCTGGGCAGTCGTCCAGGCGGTTCCTTATTTAAGGGATGGTAAACACGGAAGGGGCGGGCAACTTAAGGCAGGAAGCTTTGCCAAGACTAGAATTCAGGAGTCAGGAGCCAGGAGTTAGCTGAGGCTCGCAGATTGATGACAAGACTCATGCCGGGGCAGAAAGATAGCGATCGCTCTTGGATAGCGATCGCCTCCTAGAAACGGACGCAGGCGATCAGCGCTAATATCGTCACCAGCTTCGGTGGTGTGGCATTGGTTCCGATGCACCCGTATCAAAAGCGGGACAGCGGGGCGCGGCGTGCCCCACGATCCCGCTAATCTTGTCCCGCTAATCTTGTCCCGCTTTATGCAAGAACCCAGAATTATGAAACAGGTTTCGGCTTTAGTTTCCCATCCTCGAACATTGCCTTGGGAATAATGCCATGCACACCCCAATTCCCATCAACGACCTGGGTAATTGCAAAATCGCTACTCACCGTGATTAGTGAATACGCCTCATCTTCACTGAGGTTCATCCCGTTCATCAAGAAATCTCGCACCTTCGTCGAACTGTCCTTCAAAGCTGGATCAAGGGATGAAAGCTGGAAAATTTCGCTCTGGGCGTCTTCACCCAGCTCTTCCAGATAGTTTCGGTAGGTGAAACCGTGAACAATCCAGGAATCTGGCGTTTCCAGCAAGGGATAATTGACCCCTTCAAGGATCGTGCCCGGTAGCGACGCTTGCTTATGCAGAATGAACTGGAACGTACCAATCAGCGATGTTTCGATGGCCGTACCATCCAGCTCTGAGTCGCCCTGGGCAGCGTGGGCGTCTCCCGCAGAAAACAGCGCTCCCGGAACCGAGACGGGATAATACATGGAGGTGCCAATTCCAATATTCCGGTTGTCAATGTTGCCGCCAAAATAACCAGGTGGGATGGAATTGACGATATCGGCTTCCTTTGGTGCAACCCCCATGGCCCCAATGTGGAACCGCAAAGGAACTCTGACACCATCCAGAGCGGTCATACTTTTTTCAATGGTGGCGTGATCGACAATAATGCCAGGATAGTCAATGATGTCGTGCTGTACACCATCCGGGGTAGTTTGAGGTGTCCAGCGATAGTTGTAAACGGCCTTTGCCCAATTACGGCTACCCGTGGTGTCAATTTCGTAGATGGTGATGACTTCACGGGGGCTGGGCGATTCCTTCAGATTTCTGAAATGAAACCCCCACCAGGCCGCAGCAT
>JAYKGU010000232.1:0-14736 GCA_035285585.1 Synechococcales cyanobacterium | reverse complement strand
CAGAAAGCCATCCAGCAGGCCAAGAAGTATGGCTTGATGGGGAGTCAGATCTTTGATTCTCCCTTTGACTTCAAGGTAGACATTCGCATCGGGGCGGGAGCCTTTGTCTGCGGCGAAGAAACTGCCCTGATCCACTCCATTGAAGGGGCACGGGGCACGCCCCGACCCCGTCCTCCCTACCCCGCCCAGTCGGGCCTGTGGGACTGCCCGACTTTGATTAACAACGTGGAAACCTTTGCCAACATCTCAGCCATCATCCGCAAAGGCTCGGATTGGTACGCCAGCATCGGCACCGAGAAAAGCAAGGGCACCAAGATCTTTGCCCTTACGGGTAAAATTCGCAACAATGGCCTGATTGAAGTACCGATGGGCATCACCCTGCGGGAAATTGTGGAAGACATGGGCGGCGGCATCCCCGATGGCGAGGTGAAAGCGGTGCAGACCGGTGGCCCCTCTGGGGGTTGTATTCCCGCCTCTATGCTGGATACGCCCGTGGACTACGACTCCCTGACGGCCATCGGCTCCATGATGGGATCGGGGGGCATGGTGGTGATGGATCAGGACACCAGCATGGTAGAAGTGGCCCGCTTCTACATGGAGTTTTGTCGGGGGGAAACCTGCGGCAAGTGCATCCCCTGCCGCACGGGAACGGTGCAGCTCTACGCCATGCTCAACAAGATCATGAACCGCCAGGCCACCGAAGCCGACCTGCAAAAGATGGAGCAGCTTTGCTACATGGTCAAAGAAACCAGCCTGTGCGGCCTGGGCATGACCGCTCCCAACCCGGTCCTCAGCACCCTGCGGTTCTTCCCCGAAGAGTATCAGGCGCTACTCACCACACCCCCCTATTTGAACAGCAACGGCAAAGTCACCAGCAAGTAGCCCGTAGGTTGGGTTGAGCAACGCGAAACCCAACACCCCCAGGTAAACACACCCCCAGTCCCGTATTTGAGGTAGGTCATGTCAGTCAAAACCTTGAAGATTGATGGAATTGATATCGCCGTTGAAGAGGGTACCACCATCCTGCAAGCGGCACGGGAAGCGGGGGTGGCCATTCCCACCCTCTGCCATCTAGACGGCATCTCCGATGTGGGAGCCTGCCGCCTGTGTTTGGTGGAAATCAAAGGTAGCCGCAAGCTGCTTCCCGCCTGTGTCACCGAGGTGGCGGAAGGCATGGAGGTGAGCACCAACACCAACAAATTACAGGACTATCGCCGCATGACGGTGGAACTGTTATTTGCCGAAGGCAACCATGTTTGCTCCATCTGCGTGGCGAATGGGAATTGTGAGCTGCAAGACGTGGCGATCGCCGTCGGCATGGACCACTCCCGCTTTCCGTACCGCTTCCCCGACCGGGGCGTAGACGCCTCCCACCCCCTCTTTACCATCGACCACAACCGCTGCATCCTCTGCACCCGCTGCGTCCGCGTCTGCGACGAGATCGAAGGTGCCCACGTCTGGGACATAGCTCAAAGAGGCGCGGCCTGCTACATCGTGTCCGGGCTAAACCAGCCCTGGGGCACCGTGGACGCCTGCACCTCCTGCGGCAAATGTGTGGATGCCTGCCCCACGGGCGCGATTTTCCACAAAGGGGAGACGACGGGAGAGAAAGTGGGCGATCGCGAGAAGCTGGAATTCCTGGTGACGGCGCGGGAGAAGCGGGAGTGGACGAGGTGAGGAGAGAAGAAGGAAAAAAGAAGAGAGAAGAATGAGGAGTCGGGAGTCAGGATTTTGGATTTTGGATTGAAGTTTTGAATTCTAAATTCAAGCCCAGATTGAAAAAAACAATTTCCTGGGTAGGGGCTTGGCACTGCCAAGCCCCACAGAGAAAACGATCGCACAGATTATTCAATTCCGGTTTCATTAGGAGTTGGGAAAGAGGGAGAGAGGAAATGGTCGAGAAAATTCGGTTTGCGACGGTTTGGTTGGCGGGGTGTTCGGGGTGTCACATGTCCTTTTTGGATTTGGACGAGTGGCTGATTGACCTGGCCCAGTCTGTGGAGGTGGTGTTCAGTCCGGTGGGGTCGGATTTGAAGGACTATCCGGAGAATGTGGACGTGTGTTTGGTGGAGGGGGCGATCGCCAATGAGGAAAACCTGGAGCTGGCCTATGCGGTGCGCCAGCGGACAAAGGTAGTGATTTCCTTTGGCGACTGTGCCGTGACCGCCAACGTGCCCGCCATGCGCAACATGATGGGCAAGGCCGATGGCGTCCTCAAGCGGGGCTATCTGGAACTGGCGGATGATAGCCGCCAACTGCCCCACGCGCCGGGCATTGTGCCGGAACTGCTGGATCGGGTGGTGCCCCTCCATGAGGTAATTCCGGTGGATATCTTCATGCCGGGATGTCCGCCCTCCGCTGATCGCATCCGCGCTACGCTGGAGCCGCTGATTCAGGGGCAGCAGCCCGTAATGGCCGGTCGCGACATGATTAAGTTTGGTTAAGGAGAAAGCACCATGTCCAAAACCATTGTCATTGATCCCGTCACCCGCATTGAAGGCCACGCCAAGATTTCCCTGTTCCTTGACGACGCTGGGGATGTGGCAGATGCCCAGTTCCACGTCGTGGAATATCGCGGCTTTGAAAAGTTCTGTGAAGGACGACCTTTCACCGAAATGGCGGGGATCACCGCTCGCATCTGCGGCATTTGTCCCGTCAGTCACCTGCTGGCTGCTGCCAAGACGGGAGACAAAATCCTGGCGGTGAAAGTCCCTCCCGCTGGCGAAAAGCTGCGCCGCCTGATGAACCTGGGGCAAATTACCCAGTCCCACGCCCTTTCTTTCTTCCACCTCAGCAGCCCTGACTGGCTCCTGGGCTGGGACAGCGACCCGGCTCAGCGCAACGTGTTTGGTCTGATTGCTGCTGACCCGGATCTGGCCCGTGCGGGGATTCGCCTGCGCCAGTTTGGTCAGACGGTAATTGAAAAGCTGGGTGCCCGCAAAATCCATGCCGCCTGGGCGGTGCCCGGTGGGGTGCGATCGCCCCTCTCCGAAGAAAGCCGGGACTGGATTCGCGATCGCCTCCCTGAATCCTTCGACACTATCCACCTGGCTTTGAACCTCTTCAAGTCTTTAATCGACAACCAGCTCAAGGACGAAATCAATATCTTTGGCCAGTTCCCTTCCCTATTCATGGGTTTAGTGGGTGCCCAGGGAGAATGGGAGCACTACGGCGGCCACCTGCGCTTCAAGGACAGTGAAGGGGCTATCATTGCCGATCGCCTGAGCGAAGACGACTACCAGGACTTTATTGGCGAGGCGGTGGAACCCTGGTCGTACCTGAAGTTCCCCTACTACAAGCCTCTGGGCTATCCCAACGGTATCTATCGCGTGGGGCCACTGGCGCGGCTGAACGTGTGTGAGGCCATTGGTACCGAGCAGGCAGATCGGGAGCTGCGGGAAATGCGCGATCGCGCTGGCGGCGTGCCCACTTCTTCCTTCTACTACCACTATGCCCGTCTGGTGGAAATCCTGGCGGCGCTGGAAGCCATCCAAAACCTCATGGACGATCCCGACGTGATGTCTGCCCGCGTGCGCTCCACGGGAGGCGTGAATGAGCTAGAGGGCATTGGCGTGAGCGAAGCGCCCAGGGGAACTTTGTTCCACCATTACAACGTGGATGAGAACGGCGTGATTCAAAAGGTGAATTTGATCATCGCCACCGGGCAAAACAACCTGGCCATGAACAAAACCGTGGCCCAAATCGCCAAACACTACATCCACGACGCTTCCCAGGGCATTCCCGAAGGTTTCCTCAACCGGGTCGAAGCGGGCATCCGCTGCTTTGATCCCTGCCTCTCCTGCTCTACCCATGCGGCGGGACAAATGCCCTTGCACGTGCAAATGGTGGCACCGGACGGGGCGATCGCCCACGAGGTCTACCGCAATTAACGTTTGTAGGGGCGAAGCATTTCGGCAATACGTTCGAGAAAAGACCCAAAAGTAATTACGAAATGCTTCGCCCCCCCCAATTCCCAACCAAGGATCATCGATGCAACCCAACCTGGAGGTCTCACCACATGGCAAAAGAAAACCTATTTCTCTGTATGGGGTCAGCATGCCACCAGTTGGGGGTTTACGAAGTGCTGCCCAGGCTCCAGGAGCTGATCAAGGTTCACAATCTGGAGAACGTAATTGAACTGAAAGGCTCCTTTTGCCTGGAAGCCTGTAGCCACGGCATCGTCATGAAGTTCCACGACCAGCACTTCATCAACATCAGCCCTCAAAATGTGGAAATCACCTTTGTTGAGGAAATTCTACCTGCGATTCGTTCGGTGGGGGTATGCTGATGATGACCACAGACAAATTGCCCGACACCAACCAACAGCATTTGTGGCGACTTTTATGGGAGTACGACCCCAACGGCATGATCGTGATGGACGCCGATCTATACGTCAAGCTGGTCAATCCCGCCTTTTGTCAAATGTTCCAACTGTTGCCCTCGGACATTTTAGGGCAGCCGATTACGGTTATTTTTGAAGACACCCACGACCTGGAGAAAGTTTGGAACGAGGGCATTGTGATTCGCGGCAAAGCCGTGGAATATCCCCAATACAACCTGTACGTCAATCAGGTGATTTTTTCCATCGAAGATGAAGGCATCATCGCCTGCATCTTTGTGGATCTGAGCCATGAGCTGGATCGCCGCCGGGAGCTGAAGCGGCTGAAGCGGGAGACGGTGAAAAAGGTGAACGAAGTGGTGGATAACCAGATGAAAGTAGTGCAGGAAATTGCCGGTTTACTGGGCGAAACCACCGCCGAAACCAAGGTGAGTCTGTTGAAAATCATTCAAATGCTTGAGCAAGAATGACCGTTGATAACTTTCTTGACATTTACAACAGCAGCCTGAACAAGCGGGGCGAGGAGCTGTGTGGCGACAAGGTCAAATTCCTCAAAACCGAAAAAAAGGCAACGGTGGTGCTCTCAGACGGTTTGGGCAGCGGCGTCAAGGCCAATATCCTGGCTACCCTTACCACCGAAATCCTGATCACCATGCTCAACGCGGATGTGCCCCTGGAGGAGGTGCTGAAAACCATCATCGGCACCCTACCCATCTGTCAGACGCGCAAAATTGCCTACTCCACCTTCACCATCATCCAGGTCGATTTAGAAACCAACCACTTCACGGTCATCAACTTTGACAACCCCACCTTCCTTTACTTCCATGAGGGCAAAGTCGTCAAACTGGAAACCACCACGGAGGAAATTCTCGGACGCAAGATCAACAAAGCCGAGGGCTATCTGAACCGGGGTGACTTTCTGGGGGCAATCAGCGATGGCGTCCTCTATGCCGGAATGGGAGTTGCCCTGAACTTTGGTTGGGGCTGGGACAATATCGCGCAGCATGTGGAAGGCGTGCTGCGGCAAAAGTCCCACACCGCCCGCACCATCGTCCAGGACGTCATCGAAAAAACTTATTCCCTCTACCAGGGAGAAATCGGTGACGACGCCACCTTTGTCGGCGTCTATGTCAGGAAGCGCAACCCGCTGATGATTTTCACCGGACCACCGCTCAACGAGGAGAAAGATGAGCAGTACGTGGATCGGGTGCTTTCCTTTGAGGGACGCAAGGTCGTCTGCGGCGGCACCACAGGCAATATCGTGGCCAGCTACCTGGGAGAAACCATTGAGATGGATCTATCCACCATCCGCAAAGAGCTGCCGCCGATTGGCATGCTGAGCTGCATCGACCTGGTGACGGAGGGCATTCTCACCATTTCCAAAGCGACGGAGTATATCAAAAACTGTAGTGGCGACCTCAGTCGCTTGCGGTTCGACAACAACGGAGCCTACCTGCTGGCGCGGGAAATTTTGCAGGCCGATTCCATTCACTTTCTCGTCGGCCAAAGCATCAATGAGTTCTACCAAAACCCCCTGCTGCCCAAGAACATTTCCATCCGCCGCAGCCTGATCGAAGACCTGGTGAAGTTCTTGCGCGATCGCCAAAAAGAAGTCACCGTGGAGTACTGCTAACCCATGACCTGCTTGATCATCGGCTACGGCAACACGCTGCGCCGGGATGATGGCCTGGGCTACTATGCCGCTGAACAGGTGGCCCAGTGGGAGTTGGAGGGAGTGCGATCGCTCCCCTGCCACCAGCTCACCCCCGAACTGGCGGCGGACATTGCCCAGGTGGAGAAAGTCATTTTTGTAGACGCAGTAGCCCCCTCCGAGCAAGCCCCCTCCGAGGTCACGGTAGAACCCCTCACCGCAGAGCCAGAAGGCATTGATATGGGACATGGGCTGAGTCCGCGATCGCTCCTCATCCTCACCCACATGGCCTACCAGGCACGACCAGAAGCCTACCACATCCTGATCCCCGCCGAAACCTTCGACTTTGGCGAAACCCTATCCGATCGCGCCCAGGCTGGGCTATCAAAAGCATTGGAAACCATCAAACAAATCATCAACCCGTAGGGGCGAAGCATTTCGGCAGCACGTTCGGGAAAAGATCCAACAAAGGCTATTACGAAATGCTTCGCCCCTACCGGCCAATTTTTGATAGACCAAACCCATTGAAAAATGTGTAAAAGGTCATAGCCACGGTCTTTCGGGGGCAGGATGTAGCGCTCGACACCTTTTGTCACAATGAAAGGTGAGCGCAGTTATCCATTCGTGATTCATGTTTGACCAATTCCAAACCAACCCCCAATCCCTGAAACGACGACTCTGCAGAGGTTTATCAGGACTTGTCGCCGTCAGTACATTGAGTGTTGCCGCGCCTGCGATCGCCGCTTCACCCACCCCAACCGTAGAATCATCCCCCAATCCATCACCTCAGTTGGTGAGCCTTGACCTGGATCTGAGCCCCGCCAATATCATTCGCAACGCTGTTCGATTGGTGCAGGTGGCTAACATTTCCAACGAAGAGGAAGTGGCCCTGGGGCAGCAGATCAGCGAAATGATCTTGCAGCAGTATGACCCCTACGTTAATCCTCAGGTCAACCAGTATGTAGACCGGGTTGGGCAGCAGCTGGTGGCAGCGAGCGATCGCCGCGATATTCCCTATACCTTCCGGGTTCTGCAAAGCGAGGAAATCAATGCCTTCGCCACCCCCGGTGGATTCATCTACGTCACCACCGGACTGCTGCGAGCAGCGGACAACGAGGCCCAACTGGCCTCCGTCCTGGCCCATGAAATCGCCCACGTCAACGAACGCCACAGTATCCAGGCATTGCGGCGAGCGGTGCTGGCCCAAGGCGTTGCCGAAACCGCAGGGTTGGACATGAATACCCTGGCCCAAATTGGCTATCAAATTGCCGTGGATCTGCCCTGGAGCCGGGAATTTGAGTATGAAGCCGATCGCGTCGGGCTGGGCATTCTTACCAATGCAGGCTATGCGCCCATTGCGCTGATCAATTTCTTTGAGAAACTACAGGACCGCCCCCTGCCGCCTGAGTTCCTGCGCACCCACCCCACCAGCGAGAACCGGATTGAGGCGATCGCCGCCCAAATTCCCCCGGAGATTGCCTATCAGGGACAGGGGCTTAGTGGTGAGGTCTACCAGCGCAATGTATCGTCACAGCTGGGTGGGTAAATGACCGGATGGGGGCAAATGGCCATTTGCCCCCACGGTGGGGTTGGCGATCGCCCCTTGTTTATAACTATTTATGAATTGAAATAATACTTTATTGCTTGAAGAACTATTTCACCACGGTAAATTTTAATTTCAAGATAAGATTCTTCTTAAACTATAGAATTCTAAATATTGTAAATAGTCGCTTTAGACAGCGATATACAGTTGGAGCGATCGCAACGCCTCTAAGTATTTTGGGTATTCTCAATAGGCTAATACGAATACAGCTTCGCCAACTTTCTTAAATAAAGCTTTAGAGTGTCTGGTTAGAAGCACCGGTTTGCGAATTTCGTCATGCATGAACAGACGATATTGAGCCAGCCACGATAGATTTTCCATTGAGTCCAGGTCTGCCTCGCCCGTTGGGAAATCGGCTGCGATTTTTGCAACCAAAATGTTCCTAAACTCCAGGTCGAAGCTGAGTATAAATGGGCTTCAGCAGGTTGGTTTTTCCTGCTTTATAAGATTGCTTAAGCTGGTGTTAAAGGCGGCGACAATTCATCCACATCTTCCTATGATGGAGGTGTTCAAACACGAAGATGGCTGTTTAATTTCAGTTATCTTCGGCTGTTGTTCTCGACAAATGGGCGTCGCACCCCATCTTGACACCGCTACCAGCAGTCACAGCAGTCATCCACTGGTTGCTGCCCCGTAACTGCGATCGCTGTCTGGCGATGTTGAATTCGCTACTTTCGATGCCCAAATGTTTATGTGGAGAGGGCTGATTCTATGAGTAACCCAACCTTTGCGACGATTGATGGAAATGAAGCCGTGGCCCGCGTGGCCTATCGCCTCAATGAAGTCATCGCCATCTATCCCATTACGCCCTCCTCCCCGATGGGGGAATGGGCCGATGCCTGGTCGTCAGCAGGACAGCCCAACCTTTGGGGTACCGTGCCCTCTGTGATGGAAATGCAGAGTGAAGGAGGAGCCGCCGGAGCCGTGCATGGCGCACTGCAAGCTGGATCGCTGACCACCACCTTCACCGCCTCCCAGGGGCTGATGTTGATGCTCCCCAACCTTTACAAAATCGCGGGGGAAATGACCCCCGCCGTGCTGCACATCGCCGCCCGCTCCCTGGCAGCCCAAGGGCTTTCTATCTTTGGGGATCACAGTGATGTGATGGCTGCTCGGGCTACGGGGTGTGCCTTGCTGTGTGCGGCGTCGGTGCAGGAAGCGCAAGACCTTGCGGCGATCACCACCCGTGCCAGCCTGGAGTCCCGCATTCCCTTTCTGCACTTCTTTGATGGCTTCCGCACCTCCCACGAAATTCAAAAGGTGGAGCTGCTGCCGGATGAAGTCCTGGCGGCTCTGATCCCCGATGATCTGGTCTTTGCCCACCGCCACCGCGCCCTCACCCCCGATCGCCCTGTAATTCGCGGCACCGCCCAAAACCCGGACGTTTACTTCCAGGCACGGGAGTCGGTCAACTCCTACTACAACAACTGTCCCGGCATTGTGCAGCAAGCGATGGACGAGTTTGCGGCCCTCACCGGACGCCAGTACCGCCTCTATGAGTACCACGGTGCCCCCGATGCCGAGCGGGTGGTGGTGCTGATGGGGTCGGGTTGCGAAACCGCCCAGGAAACGGTGGATTATTTGACGCAGCAGGGCGAAAAGGTGGGTGTGCTAAAAGTGCGCCTCTACCGACCCTTTGATGGCGTGGAGTTAGCCCATGCCCTGCCTCAAACGGTGAGTGCGATCGCCGTACTTGACCGCACCAAGGAACCGGGTAGTGGCGGCGAACCGCTGTATCTCGATGTGATGAGTGCCCTGGCAGAGCTGGGCCGCACCCAGATCAAGGTAGTGGGCGGACGCTATGGCCTGTCCTCTAAGGAATTCACCCCGGCGATGGTGCGATCGGTGCTGGATAACCTGGCCACCCCTTCCCCCCGCAACCACTTCACGGTGGGGATCAAAGATGACGTTACCCTCACCTCCCTGGACTTTGATCCCACTTTCTCCACGGAGCCAGATAGCGTGGTGCGGGCCATCTTCTACGGTCTGGGATCGGACGGCACCGTGGGAGCCAACAAAAACTCCATCAAGATCATTGGCGAGGAAACCGACAACTACGCCCAGGGCTACTTTGTCTACGACTCCAAGAAGTCCGGATCGGTGACCGTATCCCACCTGCGCTTTGGTCCCCAGCCCATCCGCTCCACCTACCTGATCACCAGCGCCAACGTGGTGGCCTGCCACCAGTGGGAGTTTGTGGACAAATTCGACCTGCTGGATGAGGCCAAACCTGGGGCTATCTTCCTGCTCAACAGCCCTTACGAGCCGGATGAAACCTGGGCGCGACTGCCCGCCAATTTGCAGCAGCAAATTATTGACAAGCAGATCAAGCCTTACTGCATCAACGCCAATCAAGTCGCGCGAGACGCGGGCATGGGCGGACGGATCAATACCGTGATGCAGGTGTGTTTCTTTGCCCTGGCGGGGGTGTTGCCTAGAGAGGAGGCGATCGCCCAAATTAAGAAAGCCATCCGCAAGACCTACGGCAAGAAGGGCGAGGAAGTGGTGCAGATGAACATCAAGGCTGTGGATCAAAGCCTGGCGCATCTGTACGAAGTCCCGGTGGGCACTGTCAGCACCGAGGAAAGCCAGCACCGCTGGGTGCCCGATACGGCTCCGGCCTTTGTGCGGGAGGTGCTGGGCAAAATCATGGCCCGCCAGGGGGATGACCTGCCCGTGAGCAGCCTGCCCATCGACGGCACCTATCCCAGCGGCACCGCCCAGTATGAGAAGCGCAACGTGGCGGAAGAAATCCCCGTGTGGGACCCGGATGTGTGCGTCCAGTGTGGTAAGTGCGTCATGGTGTGTCCCCACGCGGTAATTCGCGCCAAGGTCTACGAATCCGGTCAGCTCGACCAGGCTCCGGAAACCTTCAAGCACACCGCCGCCAAAGACAAAGCCTGGGCCGACCTCCAGTTCACCATTCAAGTGGCGGCGGAGGACTGCACCGGCTGCGGCATCTGTGTGGACATTTGTCCGGCGAAGAACAAGGCCGAACCCCGCAAGAAAGCCATCAACATGGCGGAGCAGCGCCCCCTGCGGGAGCCGGAGCGGGAGAACTGGGACTTTTTCCTGAAGCTGGCCAACCCCGATCGCACCCAGCTCAACCTCAACAAGATTGCCCAGCAGCAAATGCAGGAGCCTTTGTTCGAGTTCTCAGGGGCCTGTGCCGGATGTGGTGAAACCCCCTACCTGAAGCTGGTGACCCAGCTCTTTGGCGATCGCATGTTAGTCGCCAACGCCACCGGCTGCTCCTCCATCTACGGCGGCAACCTGCCCACCACCCCCTGGACCCACAACGCAGAGGGACGGGGACCCGCCTGGTCTAACTCCCTGTTTGAAGACAACGCCGAGTTCGGCCTGGGCTTCCGAGCCTCGGTGGATCAGCATACCCGCCACGCCCAGGAACTGCTCCAGCAGCTCTCGGTGGCCATGAACGGCACCTCCCGCATTCCCAGCGAGCTGGCCACGACTATCTTGCAAAACTCACAGACCGACGAAGCCGACATCTTTGAGCAGCGGGAAAAAGTCGCCTCCCTGAAGCAGTATCTGGATGCCTGGCTGGGCTACACCGAAGACGCCGCTCTGCGCTCGAAGCTGCAAAGCCTCAAGACCCTGGCGGACTACCTGGTGAAGAAGAGCGTGTGGATCGTCGGCGGTGACGGCTGGGCCTACGACATCGGCTACGGCGGTCTGGATCACGTCCTCGCCAGCGGTCGCAACGTCAACATCCTGGTGCTGGACACGGAGGTGTACTCCAACACGGGCGGCCAGATGTCCAAATCCACGCCACGGGCAGCAGTCGCCAAGTTTGCGGCAGGGGGCAAACCCGCACCCAAGAAAGACCTGGGCCTGATGGCCATGACCTACGGCAACGTCTACGTCGCCAGCGTGGCTATGGGGGCACGGGACGAACACACCCTCAAAGCCTTCCTGGAGGCCGAGTCCTACAGCGGCCCCTCCCTGCTGATCTGCTACTCCCACTGCATCGCCCACGGCATCAACATGACCACGGCCATGCAGCAGCAAAAGGCAGCGGTGGAATCGGGGCGCTGGCTGCTCTACCGCTATGACCCAAGACGGACGGAGCGGGGCGAAAATCCGCTGCAGCTGGACATGCGATCGCCCAAGTTCCCTGTGGCCACCTCCATGTACAGCGAAAACCGCTTCAAGATGCTCACCCGCAGCAACCCCGACCAGGCGAAGCAGCTTCTGGAGGCGGCCCAGGCAGACGTCAACACCCGCTGGCAAATGTATCAATACCTGGCGGCCCGCCCTGGGACGGCGACCAACGGCAGCAAAGCCAGTACCGAGGCAGCCGAGGATTCACCGGCACCCGCTAGTGAAAAGCCCTCCAGTCAAAAGGCTACTCCGGCTCAGTAGTTTGTAGGAGGTGTGGGAGTTTTGGGTTGAGAATTCAGGAGACAGAATTCAGGAGACAGAATTCAGAATTCAGGAGACAGAATTCAGAATTCAAAACTAAGAACCCAAAACTCCCCCCTCCTGACGCCCGACTCCTGACTCCCGACTCCTGACTCCTAACTCCCGACTCCTGTCCTCCCTCTTCTTTCCTCCAAGGAGCTATTAATGGTAGATTTAAATACAACTTATTTGGGTTTGTCGCTGCGATCGCCCCTCATCGTCGGTGCTGCCGCCCCCCTCACCGAAGATTTGGATAATCTTAAGCGGGTTGAGGATGCCGGAGCCAGTGCCGTGGTGCTGCACTCTTTGTTTGAAGAGCAGTTGCGCCACGATCGCCTGGAGTTCCACCACCACATGGAGTACGGCACCGATAGCTTTGCTGAAGCCCTCTCCTACTTTCCGGCTCCCGATATCTTTCATGTCGGCCCGGAAACCTACCTGGAGCACATCCGGCGGGCTAAAGAAAGCCTGAGCATCCCGGTGATTGCCAGCCTCAACGGCTCGACACCGGGGGGATGGACGGTCTATGCCAAGCAAATCCAGGAAGCGGGAGCCGATGCCCTGGAGCTGAACATCTACGCCATTCCGACGGACTTGAATCTGACGGGTGCCCAGGTGGAGCAGGGCTACCTGGACGTGCTCCAGGCTGTTAAGTCAGCGGTGTCTTTGCCGGTGGCCGTGAAGCTCAGCCCCTTCTTTAGCAACATGGCCAACATGGCCAAGCAGCTTTCCCTGGGAGGGGCCAACGCCCTGGTGCTGTTTAACCGCTTCTACCAGCCCAATATCGACATTGAGGAGCTGGAAGTTCGACCCAACGTGCTGCTGAGCACCCCCCAGGATCTGCGGCTGCCCATGCGCTGGATCGCCATTCTCTATGGCCACATCCACGCCGATCTGGCCGCCACCAGCGGCATCCACAAAGCCACGGACGTGGTGCGCATGATGATGGCCGGAGCCAGCGCCACCATGCTGGTGAGCGTCCTCCTGCGCCACGGCATCGAGCATTTGCAGGTCATTGAGCAGGAATTGATCCACTGGCTGGAGGAACACGAATACGCATCAGTCCGCCAGATGAAAGGCACCATGAGCCAGATCAACTGCCCCAACCCCAGCGAATTTGAGCGGGTGCAGTACATGAAAGCCATCCAAACCTATCAGCCCATGTTTGAACCTGTTCAGGAAGTTGTCCCCTAATCAAAGTCCCTGTCATCCCTAGCATCCGGTGAGGCGCATATGGAACCCGCAAAACGCATTGGAATTCTCACAAGTGGAGGAGATTGCCCCGGTCTCAACGCGGTAATTCGAGCGGTGGTTAAGTGCGCCATTCACCGGGGGTGGCAGGTCTATGGCATTCCCCACGGCACCGATGGACTGGTCGGCCTGTGCGCAGGGCTGTGTCAGCCGGAAGATCTCAAGCTCAAGGAAAATGGCTACGACATTCCCGGCATTGTCCAGGGGTTGGATATCCTGCAATTTCTGAGCGGCAGCATTTTGGGGTCGTTGAGCAAAGGCAACCCCAACCAGGAGGAAATTGCCCGGCAAATCCTGGCGGGCTACCAGATGCTGAAGCTCGACGCCCTGGTGGTGGTGGGAGGCGATGGTAGTCTGGACATCATCTACGATCTCGCCCACAAGGGGCGCTGGGCGGTGATTGCCATTCCCAAAACCATTGACAACGATGTGCCCTTCACCGAGCGATCGGTGGGCTTTGATACGGCGGTGGGCACCGTCACCCGTGCCCTGTATGACCTGACCTTTACAGCGGCCAGCCACGATCGCGTCATGGTCGTTCAGGTGATGGGGCGGGATGCGGGGCACCTGGCTCTCCATGCCGGTATCGCCGGGGGAGCCGATGTGATTCTCATTCCCGAACTGGTGCCAGCTTTGAATGAGACAATTTTGCAGGAGATTTGCGATCGCATCGCCCACCTCCGTCAAAGCGGACGCAAGTTCGCCCTGGTGGTGATTTCCGAGGGCATCAAAACCCTGGAGGGCACCAAGGCCAAATACGTGGCAGACTATCTGGCGGAGCACATTCGCGATCGCAGCCACCAGCTCTGTCAAACCGGGGAACGGCAGTTTTGCGACATGGATCAGGTGGATACCCGCTCCACCACCCTGGGCCACATCCAGCGCAGCGGCACCCCCTCCTCGGTGGATCGGCTGCTGGCTACCGCTTTTGGGGCCAAGGCCGTCAGCCTCATCGCCCAGGGCCTCACCAACCGCCTGGTGATCTGGAAGAGCGGCCAGGTACAGTCCATCCCCCTGGACCAGGTCATCCCCACTATCCGCCAGTGCCATCTGGAGGACCGGTGTGCTGGCCCCGTGCAGGCCGATGACTTGATGGTAGAAGTGGCGCGATCGCTCGGCATCTACCTCGGCCCCTCCGTTCCTATTCCATCCACCAACGGAGCCGCTCCCTTAGAAGCCATTGTTCCCGATCCAGCCCTGGCGGCGACAGCAGTGGCAGATACTCAACCAGTAACGACTTCGATACAGTGCTGATGGTAAGTGGGTAGCCATAAAGGAACGGCGCTATGGTGGGGTGTGCCTCCCGCCGGGGGGCGCACCCCACTGGCTTTATTTATGTCCATGTACTTATCAGTTCGCGAGTTGGTAGTATAGCGCTACTTCAGCGCAGTACTGACGATGGTAGTGAGGGTTGCAGTGGCAATCAGTCCAAAGGCCAGATTCACCACCTGGTTCGACGCTTTCTGGTAG
>JAYKGU010000231.1:0-5684 GCA_035285585.1 Synechococcales cyanobacterium | reverse complement strand
CCAATGGTCTGAGCATTGACAGCGAAACCGGGATGATCAGCGGTACGCCGACGAATGCGGCGGTGGGCGATCGCACGGTGACCATCACCGCCACCGACACAGCGGGCAGAAAGGTCAGCGATTCCTTTAAAATTGCGGTCGCAAATACCAACGATGCTCCTACTCTAGCCAGCCCTATCCCTGACCAGACCGCCACGGAAGACTCCTTCTTTAGCGTGAATGTCAGCCACTTCTTCCGCGATCAAGACCCGGATGCAGTGCTCACTTATTTTGCCAATACCCTCCCAAATGGTCTGTCTCTGGATGCCAACACGGGAGTCATCAGCGGTTTCCCTACCAATGATGCCGTTGGCGTGACCAGCATTACCATCACCGTGTCGGATGGTCGGGGCGGTGTGGTCGTGGATACCTTTGACGTGGCGATCGCCAATGTTAACGATGGGCCAACGGCTACGTCCACCATTCCCGCAGCAACCGCGACGGAAGATCAGCTCTTCACCTTTAACGCCAGCCTTTACTTCGACGACGTCGACGCTGAAGACACCTTCACCTACACGGCCTCGGGCTTACCCACGGGGCTGAGTATTAATGCAGAAACCGGAGGGATTAGTGGTGTTCCTGTTAACGAAGCAGTGGGCACCCACACCATTACCGTGACGCTGACGGATGGGTCGGGCCAGTCGGCCACCGCCTCCTTCGAGTTAACCGTCGGCAATACGAATGACACCCCGACCCTGGCCACCACTATCCCCGCCCAAAGCGCGACTGAAGATGCTGCTTTTAGCCTGAACGTAAGCCAGAATTTTGACGACGAGGATGTCGGTGACGTGCTCACCTTTTTTGCGGCGGGCTTACCTGAAGGGCTAACTATTAATAGCGAAACCGGGATCATCAGCGGCACCCCCACAAACCGGGCGGTCGGTTCCAGTGCTGTCATCATTACGGCAACGGATGGAAATGGCGGGGTGGTAAACGGGGGCTTTGAGTTGACAGTGGTCAATGATAATGATGCCCCCACCACGGTGAGCGACATTCCCGATCAAGAAGCGACGGAAGATCAGGCCTTTTCCTTCAACACCAGCGTTTTCTTTGATGATATTGATGGTGACGATGTCCTGACCTATGCCACAGCGGGGCTACCTGACGGGCTTGATATTGACCCAGAAACGGGAATCATCAGCGGTATGCCTACCAACAGCGCTGTTGGGGTGACTCCGATTACGGTGATAGCCACCGACATCCAGGGGGAAACTGTCAGTAGTGAGTTTGAGCTGACGGTCGTCAATACCAACGATGCGCCAACAATAACTGGTGATGTTCCCGCCCAGACGGCTACTGAAGATCGAGCCTTCACCTTTGATACCAGCCGCTATTTCAGCGATGTAGATGTCAGTGATACGCTCGCCTATTCGGCCATTGGTCTGCCGGAAGGTTTAAGCATTGCCGTCGATACGGGGGTAGTGAGCGGTACGCCCACCAATGGGGCTGTGGGTACCAGCCAGATTACCGTCAAAGCCACCGACGGCAACGGGGGGGTGGTTAGTGCCAGCTTTGAGCTGGTGGTTGAGAACACGAATGACGGACCGACGATCGCCAGCGATATTCCCGACCAGCAGGCTACAGAAGATCTGGAGTTCACCCTGGACATCAACCGCTTTTTCAGCGACATTGATGGCGGGGATATCCTGACTTACGCTGCCACCGGACTCCCTGAGGGACTGAGCCTGGATGGAGATACTGGAATCATCAGCGGTTCCCCCAGCAATGGGGCGGTGGGCGTGAGTACGGTCGCCCTGACAGCCACCGACAGCGAGGGGGCAACGGTTGGGCATCAGTTTACGCTCACGGTTGAAAACACCAATGACGCCCCTATTTTGGCCGAAGAGATTCCCGATCAGGAACCCATCCAGGGAGTTCTATTTAGCTTAGACCTCAGTGTCTACTTCAGCGATGTTGACCTGGAAGACACCTTCACCTATTTTGAAACGGGCTTGCCCGATAGCTTTAGCCTGGATGCCGACACTGGCATCATCAGCGGTACCGCGGCAGACCTGGATACCATTGCTAACCCGGTGACTATTACGGTGGACGATGGCAACGGGGGAACGGTGCGCGACACCTTTGATATCCGGGTGGTGGGCAATGTGACCCCGACTCTGGTTGCTCCTATTGCGAATCAGTCGGTGACGGCCCTGACGCCATTTAGTTTAGTGTTGAACCCGCAGATGTTTAGCGATGCCAATCAGAGCGATCGCCTCACCTACCGGGCAACCACGACCACTGGCGGTGCTTTACCGGGGTGGCTGGCTTTTGATGCGACAGCGCTCCGCTTCAGCGGCACGCCTGGCGAAACCCAGGTGGGAACCCTCAACATCCGTGTTACTGCTACTGATCTCTCTGGGGCGGCGGTCAGCGACGATTACACCCTGACCGTTAATCCACCCGTTGTGCCGGTCGACCCGAATCCCCCAACCGACCCTAATTTGCCCGATCCAACCGACCCAACCGACCCAACTGATCCGACCGATCCGTTAGAACCATCTGTTCCTGAGACGCCAACGGACAATCCGACCGACGACAGTCCTACCCCCCTTCCTGAAAATCCCTTTGAACCCCAGTCCGAGGAAGTGACTCCGGTCGTCTCCCGTGGATCTAACCGGGGCGATCGCCTCAGGGGCGGCGACCAGCCAGACATCATGCGGGGACTGGGCGGCGACGATCGGCTGGCGGGAGGAAATGGGGATGACAAACTGGTGGGCGGTGGCGGTAACGATAGTCTGCTGGGTGGCAACGATAACGACAATCTCTCTGGAGGGTCGGGCAACGACCTTCTGAAAGGTGGGTCGGGCGATGACCTGCTCAAGGGCGGCGGCGGCGAGGACACGTTGATCGGCCAGGCGGGTGCAGACATTCTTCTGGGGGGTGGCGGTCAGGACACCTTTGTTTTGAGCAGAAAAGGTGAGATGGACACCATCCGCGACTTCAAGAACGGTCAGGATTTGCTGGACATCAAAGGTGCTCGGTTTAGCCAGCTCAGCATTCAGCAGGAGGGTAAGGATACCCTCATTTCCCTGGGGAGGACGGATATTGTGCTGCTGACGGGCTTCCAGGCCAGCCAGATTGATGCTGCCGATTTCGTCTAACCTTACAGCCAAATTATCCTGACTGCATGAACACAAAAAAGGGCGATCGCTGCGATCGCCCTTATCCAGTATCCCGAACCATCGGTTACTGACTATTCAAGAATTGGGCTAGTTAACCCGGAAGACTTCACATATTAGAAGCTTGACAGTTAAGAAATAAGCTGGTATCGAGCAGTGAGTTTGTTCAACTGCTGCACCATCAAGCTGAGGAACAGCCCCACGTCGGTGACTACCCCCACCGATTCCACTGAGCCGCGATCGCTCAGCTTGGTGACCACCGCCGGGTTGATATCCACGCACACCATCTTCACCCCGGCGGGCGTCATGTTGCCGACGCCGATGGAGTGGAGCATGGTGGACAGCATCAGAATCATATCGGCCCCCTGAATCAGGCGGGTGTACTCTTCCTGGGCTTCAATCAGGTTCATCCTGGTGTCGGGGAGGGGGCCATCGTCGCGGATAGAGCCAGCCAGCGAGAAGGGTACGTTGTGCTTGACGCACTCGTAGAAGATGCCGCTCGGCAGCACCCCCTGCTCAACGGCCTGGGCGATGCTGCCGCAGCCGCGAATGGTGTTGATGGCCTTGAGGTGGTGGCGGTGGCCGCCCCGCACCGAGACACCCCGCTTCATGTCCATTCCCAGCGAGGTGCCCATGAGTGCCTGCTCGATGTCGTGAACGGCGATCGCGTTTCCTCCCAGCAGGACGTGAATATAGCCCTCGCGGATGAGGTGAGCCAGGTGTTCGCCGCCGCCCGTGTGGATCACCACTGGCCCCGCTGTAACGACGACCTTGCCGCCCTGGTCACGGATGCGGCGCAGATCCCAGGCGATTTGTTCCACCACCAGCTCTACCCGTCGTTCGCTGGAGACGCCGGAACCCATGAAGCTGAACTCCTGGGTGTTGCGCTGATCGCGGGATTCGGTTTTGCGGACAGTGCGGATGCCTTCGACGCCGACCACCACCTGGTCACCCTGCTGCAAATCTCGCAGGAGCTTACAGTGGGCCGTTGGGGTGGGAGAGGACTGGTTGATGGCGATCGCCCCATCCATTCGCTGGTTCTGCACGCGAATCCAGGTGCCATTGACCAGCACCTCGGTGGGGTAGATGGTGGTGACATAGAAATCGTCAGGGGCAACCCCGTCCTGGGGAGCGGCTTCTAATAGCGCATTGGTGACTTCCTTAGGAACGGCCACCGCACCGACATCAATGAGCTGACTCATGATTTCTTCCATGACCCCGTGGCTGGGGGCCGAGATGCGGATGTCGGCTGCTGACACGTCCTGACGCTGCTCTCCCAGGTTGAAGTTCAGCACCTGGAAGCTGCCGCCTCCTTCTACCACCAGATCTAGCGCCCGGTTGATCAGGCCCGAATCCAGCAAATGTCCTTCCAGCTTAATAGTGCGGCTTTCCACCGTTGCCCCTCGATGGAGTTCTTGCTGGCGAGGCTCGGTGACTCGCAGGGTAAGGCACTTGGCTGCGCCCCCTGCTTTGAGAAATTCGGTGAGGGGGGTCTCAATTATCGTGAAACCGGCATCGGCAAGGCGCTGCTTGAGGGCACTGCTGGCCTGGTTCATTACCAGGGTGCGATCGACGTTCACCGCGTTGCAGGCAAAGTTGACGGCATCGACCTCGCTGATGGCAATTCGTTTTGCTTCGGGCACCCGCATTTCAATCAACCGATTGGAGTAGGCGTCAAAGGCGGGGGGATAGTAAAGCAGGTAGCCATCGCTGAGGGGACAGAAACAGGTATCGAGGTGATAGAACCGCTCATCCATCAGCCGCAGCGACAGGACTTCTGTATTCAGCCATTGGGCCAGGTAGGGATGGGAGTCTAGCTCAGAGCGAAAGCCATATCCGGCCCACAGCCAGCGGCCTTCCCGATCCAGAAGGGCATCGCCAGCCCCTTCGAAGGGCAGGCCACGGGGCAGTTCATGGACGGTGTAGCCCTGCTCTTCGAACCACTGCTTGAAAAACGGCTCTTCCCCCTGGCGCTCTGGATGGAAAAAGCGGCTGAGCACGACCGTATCTCCCAGCACCAGGCCAGCGTTGGCCGTAAATACCATGTCGGGCCAGCCCGGTTGGGGTTTTACCAGCTCAACGGTGGCGTGCTCCGTAAGGATTTGGTAGAGCCTGTTCCACTGTTCTTCTGCGCGATCGCGCGACGACCGATGCACGTTGCCCTCCATCCAGGGGTTAATGACGTAATCGACGTCATAGTGGTGAGGCGGGCACATGAGGATACGAACCGAAGTCTTCATAGGGAGAATCTTTACTTAAGACGATTAGACAGATGCGACCCGACGTCCTAAACGCGCCACCAGCACCCGCTTGGATGCCGCAGGTCAGCACAACAGCTACGTTCAAACCAGCGATCTATTCTATTACATCTATTCCATCCCTTGACCAAAAATAATGGGATACAAGCCCCGTCCTTCTGGGACGGCTTTTCTGAATAAACGCCTATACTTTTTCTTCAGCCATAGAGTACAATAGAACTATGCTGAATCTCACCTACGAGTACAAACTCATTCCCACGGCGCA
>JAYKGU010000230.1:0-34862 GCA_035285585.1 Synechococcales cyanobacterium | reverse complement strand
TCCGGACGCTGGGTTGCCGCTTCATTCTCAGGGGCCGTTTCCGCCCTTCGGGCATTGGGGCCTTCAGGGACGATCGCTTGTGGATCGACCTCGACATCGGCGGCTATATTGAGCTGCCCTTCGGCATTTTTATTGGGCGGGTACGATCACGCCACAGGCAATGCGATCGCCACTATTGCCAGCCGGATCAGTGATGTAATCATCCCCAGTGGCATGGATGACGAGTGAACTCCCATCGGCGTCAAAGATATTGCGCTCCCCCGGAACCAGACTGATCAGGTTGGTGGTGACGCTATAGTCGGCGCTACCGTCCGCTTCAATCCACAGGTTGGGCAAATCGCCAGCATGGGGACCGTCCGGGGCCAGCAAGCCGTGGGCAGTCCCCGTTGGGTTGAAGTGGCTGCCAGCGGACATGAAGTCGGGCGGGTTGCACTCTCCTACCTCGTGGATATGGAAGCCATGCTGCCCCCGCTCATCTTCGGCCACGGCAGAGTCAAACTCCTCCAGACGCATCTGGATTTGCACGCCATCGGGGGTGCTGATGAAGTAAGCATTACCGATGGCGTTTCCTTGAGCGTCCCGAATTTCGGCAACGGCATCCGGCACGGGTTGGGCGAAGGCGGGTGAGGCGATCGCGGCGATCGCCAGATTGGACAGGACTAATCCCAGACACTTGTGCATCACTTGCTCTCTCTGCTTGCTTAAAAATCAGCCGTACGCGTAATACGCTGCCAATCCTAGGTTGCCTGTTTTCGCGAAACATCTAGCTAGTGGCAGACACGTTTCAGCGATTGTATGGGGGGCGATCGCAAATCCAACAGCAGGGTGACATATCCGGATGGGATGGATGTAAGTTGGATGGTGAGCAATTTCTCGTCCATTCCACTGATGCCACGGGGTTTTTCCATCCATGCCTGAAGTTATTACCCGCCTGCTGCTGATTGCCCTGCTGATCTGGCTCGTCTGGTACGTTATTAAGGAAATCATTCCAGATAAATACCTGACTATCTTGGGCGGGCTGGTGGTGGTGCTGTTTGTGGTGCTGGCGTTCCAGGATCCGAGCGATCGCTTCATTGGTACCCTGTGGCAGGTGATTTCCTTTCCCCTGAAGCCGCTGGGGCTGGCGATCGTGCTGCTGATCGTGTCCCTGCGGGAGGGGCTGGAAAAGGCCAACGGCAACCTGGTACTCTGGGCACTGATCGTTTTGCTGGTGTTTAGCCTGCCGCTGGTGGCCTACTGGTTGACCAACCAGACCCAGCAGTCGGCGGAGCAAATCGCTGCCCTGGGCGACGATGGGCAAATCGCGGACGTGATTGTGGTCGTGGGGGAAGGGCTGAACACTGCCGATCCGGCCTACCGCAGCGGCACCCAGTTCAATAACCCCGATGACGGGTTGGGCAATACCTTTGTGGCCCGGTTGCAGTATGCAGGACTGCTTTACCAGGAGCAGGTGTCGCGAGGCGGGGCACCCCTGGTGCTGATCAGCCCTGGCCCCCAGATTGAGCGGGATGGAAATGTGCTGACGGGCAATATCCAAGCCATCCTGGCGGGGACGGGGGTGCCCGCCGATCAGGTTATCGTAGATCTGGAGGGGTCAGACCTGCACAGCAGCGCCGAAGCTACGCGAGATATCCTGGCCAACTATGGGCTAATCGAGCGGGGATACAACCTCATCCTGGTGACATCGGCCCTGAAGATTCGCCGTGCCCGCTCCGCCTTTGCCGAGACCTTGGGGATTTTGCCCAATCGCATCGTGCCCGCTCCTACAGATTTCTACGGCTTCCAGGTGCAGAGCGGGGACCTGCTGATGCGGCTAACGGACATTATTCCCAGCGTGGAAGCCCTCACCCTGTCTACCCAGGTGCTGGAGGAATATCTGGCGGTTGTCTACTACTTCGTGCGAGGCTGGCTCTATGACCCGCTGGGAGCTTAGCATGGGAGAGGATTTCTGTACCGGCGGCTACAAACCCCTGCTTTAGGAGCGATTTTGGGGCGATCGCCCTTCTCCCGCCCAGCCGCCCAGATTCCGGTGTTCTATCGCGATATTCATCGAAATGGCAAATCCTCGACTGCGTAAGCTGCTCGCCTATTTGCGTCCCCACTGGCGGAAAACGGCGGGGGGGCTGAGCGCCCTGCTGGTGGTCAACGCGATTGGGGCCTACATTCCCCAACTGATTCGCAACGGCATTGACGAACTCCAGGTGACCTTCGACTTCAACCAGGTGCTGGACTACGCTGTCCTTACCCTGGTGCTGGCATCGGTGATGTGGGTCATGCGTATGCTGTCGCGCATCCTCGTCTTCGGCGTGGGGCGGCAGGTGGAGTTTGACCTGAAGCAGCGTATTTTCGAGCATCTGCTCACCCTGGAACCGGCCTACTTTGCCCGCAACACGGCAGGCGATTTGATCAGTCGCGCCACCAGCGATGTGGATAATATCCGCCGTCTGGTGGGGTTTGCGGTGCTCAGTTTGGTGAATACGGTCTTTGCCTATGCCCTCACCCTGCCGTTTATGCTGGCGATTAGCCCGCGCCTCACGGTGGCTTCCCTGGCAATTTACCCCGCCATGCTGATTCTGGTGCGGCTGTTTAGCGAGCGGCTGCGGGATGAGCAGCTAGTGGTGCAGCAGGAAAATTCCAACGTCAGCGACCTGGTGCAGGAAGACATGAGCGGCATTTCCCTGATCAAAATCTACGGCCAGGAGGAAAATGAGCGTCGGGCCTTTCGCGAGGCCAACCAGCGCCTGCTGGCGGCCAACCTGCGCCTGGGTAAAACCCGCAGTACCCTGTTTCCTCTGCTGGGGGGGCTGGCCAGCATCAGCCTGCTGATTATTCTGGCGCTGGGGGCAGGGGCGATCGCCAATGGGGTCATCAGCGTGGGGGATTTTGTCGCGCTGCTCCTCTATGTGGAGCGGCTCGTCTTTCCCACCGCCATTCTCGGCTTTACGATTACCGCTTACCAGCGGGGCGAGGTGAGCATTGACCGGGTGGAGGCAATCCTCTCAGCCCAGGCGTTGATTCGCAACGACCCCGACGCCGTCTCCCTGCCCCTCTCCCAAATCCAGGGACGGCTAGAGGCCCATGGGCTGACCTACACCTATCCTGATGGCCAGACGCCAGCTCTGCGGGATGTCAGCTTCACCATTGAGCCAGGGCAAACGGTCGCTATCGTGGGGCCAATTGGCTCGGGCAAATCTACCCTGGCCAATGCCCTGCCCTACCTGCTGGACATTGCCTCCGGCCAGCTCTTCCTGGATGGCTACGACATTACCCAGGTGCGCCTGCAGGATTTGCGACGGGCGATCGCCTACGTGCCCCAAGACAGCTTTTTGTTCAGCACCACCGTGCGCAACAACGTCCGCTATGGCGACCCGCTGATCGAGCAGCACGACATCGAGTACGCCGCCAAGCAGGCCCAAATGCACGGGGAGATTTTGAACTTTCCCCTCCAGTACGACACCATTGTGGGCGAGCGGGGCATTACCCTGTCGGGTGGACAGCGGCAGCGCACCTCCCTGGCCAGGGCGCTGCTGGTGGATGCCCCCGTGTTGATTCTGGATGACGCCCTCTCTAGCGTCGATAACCAGACCGCCACCGCCATTCTGGATAACCTATCGTCGGGCACCCAGCGCAAAACCGTGATTTTCATCACCCACCAGATGTCAGCCGCCGCCAGTGCTGATCGCATTTTGGTGATGGATCAGGGGCACATTGTGCAGGAGGGCCGCCATGACGAGCTGCTGGGCCAGCCTGGTCTCTACCAATCCCTCTGGGAGCAGCACCAACTAGAGCAAATTTTGCAGTAGCGCGGGGATGGTTCACCCTACGACTCGACGGCGTCCAGGGATTCCCACCAGCGATTCAGCGGGTAGTAAAGAACCGGTGCCCAGAGGCTGCTAAGGATGGCCGAGCTGAGGGCGACCTGCTGGTGGTAAAGCCAGGTTTGGGTTAACAGCGGGTAAAACTTGGGGGAGCCGCTGAGGAAGTACTGGAGCGTAAACTGGATAGCGGTGACGGTTTCGACCACGACGGCCATGCCAAAGGCGATCATCGCCACGGAAATGAAGTCTTCCTGGATGTATTTCTGCTTTTGCAGGCGGGCGGTCAGCATTCCGGCGATCGCCAGCCCCAGGGTATGGGTCGGGGTCGCCATCGTCAGTCCATCTTGAATCAGGCCCAGGCAAACTCCGGCGATCGCCCCCTGAAATACAGTACGCTTTAAGCTCCAGGCGATTACCCAGATGAGTAGCCAGTTGGGGCCGACCCCCAAAAGCTCCATCCCCGGCAGTCGGATAGGCAAAATGAGCGCACACAGAAGTACTGAACCAGCCGTGACGGCCCAATCAAGGGTCTGGCGAAGCCCCGGATCGAGATCAGAAACCTTTAGCATGGGCCTGCCCCCTTAATTCTCATCCGTGGCGGACGCTTGGCTGGTATGGGGATGGATAAAGACCCACTCCAGAAAGCTAATGGGAGCCGACAGCTCCACCACCGCTTCGGGCGCAGGCGTCTTTTTTAGGTCGATAGACTGAATGCGGCCCACGGGAATTCCTGGGGGAAACAGTTGGCTAAGGCTGGAGGTGGTGACCACATCGCCTGGCCTCACGTCCGGCACTTTATCGAAAAACACCAGAACGGCTTGATTTGCGGCTTGCCCCCGCAGATAGCCCATAGTCCGCGAGCGGCTGATGGTTGCCCCCACCTGGCTGGCCGGATCGCTGATCAGCAGGACGCGGCTCGTATGGGGGGTTACGTGGGTAATTCGCCCCACCAATCCGCCTGACCCCGAGACCACATCTCCGACCTCAATATCAGCCTCGCTACCGCGACCAATGGTGATTTGCTGCCACCACTGGTCAGCACTGCGTCCAATGATGGGAGCTGTGACTACAGGCTGCTCTTGCTGCGGAAGCTGGCCCAGCATTTCCTGAAGCTGCTGATTTTGTCGCTCCAGGTCGGCGAGCCGATGCTGTAGCTCTTGAAACTGGGCAGTTGCTAGAATCTCCTCCCGCGATGGAGCAGCATGGAAGGGCGATGAGGCCAACCGATAGACCTCTAGAATCGGCAGGCCGTTAGTTTGTCGAATAGTCCAGGCTCCAGCTAGAGCCAGACTCGCCAGCCCAAGCTGCAATCCATAGCGATCCCACCAGCGGCGTAGTGTGAACATCCTGACAAAATCTCAATAGGGAGGGCGATCGCCCCATCTACTTAAAGACGCGAGCGAGCTGCTTAAAGTTCTCCAGCACCCGTCCCGTACCGAGAACCACACAGCTCAGAGGATCAGCGGCGATATGAACGACGATGCCAGTTTCGTGGCTAATCAGCGTATCCAGCCCCTTCAACAGGGCACCGCCCCCTGCTAACATAATGCCCCGATCGACGATATCGGCAGCCAGTTCGGGTGGCGTCCGCTCCAGAGTACGCTTCACAGCGTCGATAATGACGGCCAGCGGTTCGGACATGGCTTCCCGCATTTCTGGCGCTTTCACCGTTACGGTGCGGGGCAGACCCGACAGCAGGTGCAGTCCCCGCACATCCATCATAATTTCGTCATCGCTTGGCTGGGGATAGGCTGAGCCAATCGTAATTTTAATGTCTTCCGCCGTGCGCTCGCCAATGACCAGGTTGTGTACCTTCTTCATGTACTGTGTCAGGGCTTCGCTCAGCTCATCTCCAGCCACCCGCACCGATTCGCTCAGCACTGTGCCCTGTAAGCTGAGCACGGCTACTTCTGTTGTACCGCCACCAATGTCGATGATCATATTGCCCGTTGGTTCGGCCACGGGCAACCCTGCGCCAATCGCCGCCGCCACAGGTTCATCAATGAGATGAACCTCTCGTGCTCCGGCTTCTCGCGCCGCATCTTCCACCGCCCGTCTCTCAACCCCCGTTACCCCGCTGGGGATACCAATGACAATCCTTGGGGAAACCAGGGTGCGACCTTCGTGGACTCGCCGGATAAAATGCTTGAGCATAATTTCCGCTGTATCGAAGTCGGCGATCACCCCATCCCGCAGGGGACGTAAAGCAAGAACATTGCCAGGGGTGCGTCCCAGCATTTTCTTAGCGTCCTCGCCCACAGCCAGGGGGACTTTGTCGTTTTGATCCATCGCGACGACGGAGGGTTCTTGGAGCACAATTCCTTTCCCAGAGACGTAAACCAGAGTATTGGCCGTCCCCAGATCAATGCCCATGTCGCGCGAAAATGAGAAGCGGTTAAGAAATCCCACGAGCGTTTCACTCTCCAAAGGTGGCAGGATGCGGTGTGTACAAGGTTTAGCAGAGCAGAGCTTAGCAAAGCCAGCGGTCTAAAAGATAGCCGACTGGATTCTATTACGTTTTGTGATTCGGCGTCTAGTCGAAGGATACTTGTCTAGCTTTACTGATCCAGCCCTACAGAATCTGCTCAGGATTAAATTTCAATGCAAATTTCTGAGGCAACTGGACGATCGCCAGGATACATCATTCCCTGAAAGGTAGAAAAAGCATCGCGACCAACCCTACCTTTAACCTGTCTAGAACAATTTCTGATGATTTTGCGTCCAGGTGAAGTCAATTTTCAGGCGAGAGCCAGACTCAGACGATTCACTATGCAGGTGAAGTCGATACAAATAAACAGAGTTCGGTGAACTGAACGGTAGAAGCCCCTAGTAGGACGGCGCGATCGCCCCCTCTAGCCCAGATGAATTGCCCAGTTGACGGCTTAAGCTGCCCAATGAGCTAAAACGTGGGCGGTGGTGAGTAGATCTAACGGATATCCTTAACCGTTAGGTTGTTGCGGCTCGTTAAGACAATATTCAACCACGAAGAGTCGGAATTGGAAAGGGATTCGGGGTAATTCTCAGCGAATTTTGCAAATTTAATTCGTGCCAAAGTTTTATCAATCGCTCGCCCTGCTGGTGCCGCCCCTTCTGGCCAATGCCTTTGGCTAAATTGGCGATCGCCTACTATATTCAATGCAGTTCTACTTATCGAATAAGAGAATCAATGGTATAGTAATAAGGTACTAGCAAGGGGCACGGTGAAGATATGGGATTAAACACTATCAATCTGGTGGGTCGGGCCGGACGGGATCCCGACGTCAAGTATTTCGAATCGGGCAGCGTTGTCTGTAACTTAACGCTGGCGGTTGATCGCTATCGACGCAACAGCGATGAACCCGACTGGTTTAACTTAGAAATTTGGGGCAAAACCGCAGAAATCGCCGCTAACTACGTGCGGAAGGGCAGCCTGATCGGGGTGAGCGGCGCGCTGAAAATTGAGCACTGGAAAGACCGCAGTACGGGGGTTGATCGAACAAAGCCCGTCATTCGTGTCGATCAGCTGCGGTTGCTGGGGTCAAAGCGGGACAACGAGGCCAGCATGACAGACAGCTACGACGAGTTTTAGTTCTGATCCGCCGACTGGTCAACAAAGCTGGGGCGATGGCTTTCAGGAACAGGCCAGTCGGCATTTTGCCCACCAACAATTAGCTGCTTGATGACGACATAGTCTTTACTGAACTGCCGGACTGAGTTGACCAGAACGTCAAGGGCGATCGCGTCTGATGTGCCCAGGTCAAACCAGCACCGTGCCCAGGTGCCCTGGAACTCCACCTCCGCCATGTTGTGCATCACTGCCATCAGGCTGTCTTCGGCAGACTCGTTGTCATAGGGAAGGTAGCTAATGTCCAGACCGGTTTCCTGCACCTGGAGGTTTTCGGCATTGAACCCGCCCAGCTTGCCCAGAAAATACCAGGAATTGAAAATTTCCTCGATATATTGCTGCTCCAGGGGCGAAGGGCTGGTTTCCAGCTCCAGCCAAATCCACAGATTAAAAAAGTCGCACTCGCGGAATTCAACGTTCATGCCAGCCTGACCATGACTCCTTCCCAGTAGAATAGCGCAGAACGTCTATTGCTCGGGAGCCGGATTGGAATAAGCTTCACAACCCACCGCCTCGACGATGGTTTGAAAGCCCTGGGTCTGCAGCCGCTGGTCGAGGCTGGTAAGAATCTGCTTGATGAGCCACGGTCCCTCATAGATCCATCCGGTATAAAGCTGAATGAGGCTGGCCCCGGCGGCAATTTTCTCCCAGGCGTCATCCCCGCTGGCAATTCCCCCCACGCCAATGATGGGTAAGGTTCCCTGGGTCTGCTGGTAAATAAAGCGGATCACCTCAGTTGCCCGCTGTCGCAGGGGCGGGCCACTCAATCCGCCCGGTTCATCTTCGACCGCCTTACCCGTAGCGGCAATGACGCGGGTTTTTAAGCCCTGGCGCTGAATGGTGGTGTTGGTGGCAATGATGCCTGCCAGCTGGTGGGTTTGGGCCAGGTCAATAATGGCGGCGATCGCTTCCCAATCCAGATCGGGGGAGATTTTGATAAGCAGGGGTTTGGCCTGGTGGTTCTCGGCCTGGAGCGCCATCAGCAGGGGGTGCAGGTGATCGGTCGCCTGGAGCGATCGCAATCCTGGCGTATTCGGCGACGATACATTCACCACAAAATAATCGCCCCACTCCTGCAAAAGCCGGAAGCTCGCCAGGTAATCCTCAACGGCTTTTTCTAATGGGGTAGCTTTTGACTTGCCCAGATTCACTCCAATAGGGTTGGAGATCTCTCCCTGCCTTCTAACTGCTTTGAGCCGTTCTGCTAGTGCCGCCGCCCCATCGTTGTTAAACCCCATGCGGTTGATGGCTGCCTGGTCGGACAACAGGCGAAACAATCTGGGTTTGGGGTTTCCTGGCTGGGGAGAGAAGGTGACGGTTCCCAACTCCGCAAATCCAAACCCCAAACTACTCCAGGCCCTTATCGCCTGCCCATTCTTATCAAACCCCGCCGCCAGTCCCAATGGATTGCTAAAGTTTAACCCCCAAAGAGATTGACAAAGCCTTGGAGAGTTCCAACCAAAAGTTTGCTGGAACTGCTGCTGCAGCCACCGGGTCAGAGCAGACTGGTGGGAGTCACTAAGCCAGCTTAGCCCCCGCATAGATTGTTGGTGGAGCATTTCGGGATCGGCCCGCAATCCTGAAAACAGCAGGGGCCGGACCACGGTTCGGTACAGTTCTGTGCCCAAACGATCTGCTAGACGATTTGATCTCATTACAGTTCTTAACTTCCAGTATGATTGCGGGACACCCTTTCTACCCCCATACTGCACCTAGAGCAGACCCGGATTGATCCCTGAAGCCGTTGGCGAGCAAATCCTCTCGCCAGCGGCAACTGGACATAATCAGCTCAAAATCCTCAGGCAAGCCAGGAAGAGCAGCATAGAATTAAAGGGAAAGATCAGCCAGCTTAAAGGTAAGCAGATTCTCAAGATAAACAGATTAAAAGACAAACCCTAAGGATAAAGAGATTTGAAGATTACAAACAAAGATGAATGGGTATCTCGTTATATCTTGCTCTGCCTGGTGAATCTATTGAAATGTTACCGAATCACTCGTCTAATCATCATTATCATCATTGAAAGAGAGATTGCAGGGGGGCAATGGATCTGCTGGGTTGGGTGACTGGAGACTTTGGGGAGCAGAGCTGGATTGGTTTCAACGGGAGGGCAAAACTGACGGGGCAGCATAGGAGCAATACTCATCGCCCGACCGTACCGGGAGTTGGCAAACTATGAGTGGGCAAAACTACGAAAAACAATTGGTGGCTCTGGGGCGGGCGTTACAGATGCTGCGGGAAGAGGAGGACACTGACGTTTTAATCGAGAAAACGCTAGCGTTTCTACATGCCGAATTTGACTATGAACTCGTCTGGATTGGGCTGTACAACCGCACAACCCACCGGCTAATGGGCCGGGGCGGCATTACCCCCAATGGCGAGGTAGGGATTTTGGTGCAGGAATTTGCCCTGGAACCGGGAGACATTCTGGAGCAGGTAGTTATTCAGCAGCGCCCGGTGGGGGTGCCCGACCTGCGGGAAGAGGCCCGGTCTGGGAAGTGGCGCAAAGTAGCTCAAAAGCTCGACATTCAGGGGTCCATTGTCTTTCCCATTCGGCACCGCGATATCTGTTTGGGAGTGGCTTTACTGGGGTCAAAGCTGTGGGGGGTTTCTGCCCAGTCTGATGACAAAGCACGGCTGTCGATGCTGCTGGGAGGCTTGGGGGCAGCCCTTTACCAGACAGAAATGAATCTGCAGCGACAGCGGACTACCCATCCGGCCACGCCCTTGCTGTCCCTATTGTCCGGTCTGCGATCGCTCCCCTCCGTAGACGATCGTCTGGCCTGCATCACCCTGGAAACTCACCAGTTTTTGTCCGCCGATCGCACCCATCTTTACTGGTACGAAGCAGCGGGTCGGCGTTTCTGGCATCGAGCTGGTCAGCCAGGAAATCGGCGATCGCCCGACCGCCACCCAGGGCGAAATGGCCCGCCAGCGGCCCCCGATATCTATGTAGAGCAGGCCAATAGCTTTTATCAGGCTTTGGCGGCGGGGCAGTTGATCACCGTAGGAGAGGCTGGCAGCTCCCTCTCAACCGAGCTGACCGGTAAACTGATGCAGGCGATGCAGGGACAGTCACTCCTAGCTGCACCTGTCCTGTTTGAAGATGAGCTGCTGGGTTTTCTAGCAGTGGAAGGAAATGAAGCCCGTATCTGGTCTGACGATGAGAAAACCTACATGCGAGGGGCGGCCAATCTAGCGGCCCTGGTATCGCCCCTGGAATCCTCCGAACGTCAGGTAGAGCAGGTAAAGGTTGACCAGGCGCTGGTGGCCGAGGTGTCCCGTGCCCTTTACAGTGAGGATGACTGGCACCAGGTGCTAATCCAGTGCGGCAACCAGCTCTGTGAGCGGCTTGAGGCCGAGCGCTTTCTGGTATTGACCTACGATGAAAGCCAGGAAAAATTTAGCATTGTCCATCAGTGTCAGCCCAACGGACAGGCTGCGGTGCCGGGGCTGCTGGCGACGCTCAACGATATCGACTGGCAAATGCTGGAGCGCAGCAAAGACACGGTCAGTATCGAAGACTTAAACGACAACCTGAAGCTGATGGCATGGCGCGATCGCTTTCTCGACCTGGGCATTCGATCGCTGCTGGTTTGTAGTACCTCCCTGGGTAATCCGCTGCATGGCATCGTCGTCGTGGGCCATCGTCTCCCGCGCACCTGGAGCCGCATCGAACGAAACCTGGTGCGGATCGTGAGCCAGCAAATTGGCCTGGTGTTACGGCAGTGGCAGCTCCAAAATGATGTACAGCAGCAGCATGGGTTCTACGACGCCATTCGCTATGGGCTGGAGGTGATGCAGCGAACAGCCGTTTTAGTCGACCTGGAGCAGTCTTCCGTGTCCCATATTGCCGATCTGCTGGAGGTGCCCCTGGTGGCCCTCTTAACCTGGCAGCCGGGGCAAAAAGAAGCCAAAATCACGGCGATCGCCATCTGTGACCATCGCTTTGGGGTGAATACCGATCAGGCTATCTCGATCTACACCGATCAGCTCGTCCAGTGGACCCTGCAAAGTGACGGCATTTATCCCGTCAGTTCTGCCAACCTGACCCCAGAGACGCGCCGCTGGCTCTGCGGAACGGAGATTGGTCAAATTCTCACCATTGCGCTACGCACCTCAACCGACTATGCGCCAACGGGCATGCTCGTTATTGCCGATGCCTTTGAGCGGTTCTGGTCAGAGCAGCAGCTCAACATGCTAGAAATTCTCAGTCTGCAACTGGCCTGGTCACGACGGCATCTGATGCTCACTACCCAGTTGGCCGAGCGGCAGGTGCAGCTTGAGCAACTCAACTGGTATAAGCATCGGCGCATTGAGGAGCTTTGCCGCAACTTAAATAGCTATGTCAAGCGCCTGAACGACTTGAGCCACCAAAAAGATGCACTGGCAAGCATGCGCTACCACCAGGTTGTGCGGCAACTGGGCGATTTGCTGACAACAGCGAACCCCGTGCTCCGCCTGGAACACTGGCAACTTCACCATTCTAGCCAGTCCATTTCCCTGGTTTCGCTGGTCAAGCGGGGGATGGAGCGGGTGGAGCCACTGATTCGTCAGCGTCAGCTCTGGTCGCAGGTTCACAACGATAGCAACGTAGACATCGGTGGCGATATTGCCAAGATCGAACTGGTGCTGCACGAACTGCTTTCGTTGGCCTGTAGGCGATCGCCCCAGGGAGGACGGCTAGACGTATGGTGTCGCCCCCTCGACTTCCACTGGTTGGAAATCTCCATTACCGATCAGGGCATGGTCGAAGCCCGCATGCTGGAGGAGCTGCACGGCGGACGCTTTACTGACCTGCTCATGCCCTCCACCCTGGATCATCCGCCGGGGCTGCACTTGCTGATTTGTCAGTCGCTCGTACAGCAGTTGGGGGGCGATTTGGAGCTGTATCGACTGGAGGATGGCCGCATTTTGAGCCGACTGGTGCTGGCGATCGCCACAGGAGATGCCCAGCCTCCCCGCCGTCCACCTCCCCTAAAGACTTGAAGCCTGGAACTCTTCAAGCCGTTAGGGCGATCGCCCCACTCCCACGGCGATCGCCCCGAGCCTAAACAACTTCCGAAGACGACGCCTGGGTGGCAGGCTGACGCTGCGGCTGGAACTGGAAGAGGGAATAGACCACGTTCCGGCGAATTTCCGTCATCATGTCGAGAAACAGCTCGTAGCCCTCGCTCTTATACTCAATCAGTGGGTCTTTTTGGCCGTAGCCCCGCAACCCCACCGATTCCCGCAGAGCATCCATGCGCTGGAGGTGCTCCCGCCAGAGGGTGTCGATTTGCTGAAGGATGAAGAAGCGCTCGGCCTGACGCATGAGACCGGGGGAAACCTGCTCCACCTGCGCCTCCTTCAAGTCATAGGCGATGCGCACCTGCTCGTGCAGGAATGTCTTCATCTCGCCCATCGTCAGGTCTTCGATTTGCGACGGCTCCAGGTCTGCCAGCAGATAGATGAACTCTTTGACCTTTTCCACCAGCTTGTCGAGCTGCCACTCTTCTGGTGGCAACTCTGGATTGACGTAGGCCTCCACGATGTCGTCCATCGTTTGCTCGGCGTACTTAATCACCTGCTCCTTCAGATCCTGCCCCTCCAGAACCCGTCGCCGCTCGGCATAGATGGCCCGCCGCTGGTTATTCATTACCTCGTCATACTCGAAAACCTGCTTCCGCATATCGTAGTAGTAGGTTTCCACCTTCTTCTGCGCGCCTTCCAGCGATCGCGTCAGCATTCCCGACTCAATGGGCATGTCTTCCTCTACACGGAAGGCGTTCATCAAGCCAGCGACGCGATCGCCGCCAAAGATCCGCAGCAGGTTATCGTGCAGGCTGAGGAAGAACCGGGTCGATCCGGGGTCTCCCTGACGCCCAGCCCGGCCCCGCAGCTGGTTGTCTACCCGGCGCGACTCGTGGCGCTCGGTGCCAATCACATGCAGGCCGCCCAGCTCCACCACCTCTTTATGCTCGGCATCAGTGAACACTTCGTACTCAGTGCGAATGCGGTTGTAGGCTTCCCGGAGCTTGAGGATAACCGGATCATCGGTGGGTGCTTTTTCGGAGGCGGTGGCTACCTTATCTTCGGCGGTGAGTTCGGGGAGCGATCGCTCACCATACTGCCGTACCGCTGTCTCCACTGCCTCCTTGAGCTGATTCTCAGCGTCTGATGACAGCTCGGTTGGGAAGATTTGCGGCGAAGCTTTCCAGGTTTTTACTTTCTTTTGCCCTGGATCAGACGCAAATCCCTTCGCCCCCCGCTTGCCGCCCGCCGCCCCCGCTACACGAGTTACGGAAAAGGCATCTTCATCTTCGGGAACGACGATGCGGGGCATCAGGTATTCACGAACCTTCAGGCGAGCCATGTAGTCGGCGTTACCGCCCAGGATGATGTCGGTTCCCCGCCCGGCCATGTTGGTGGCAATGGTAACAGCCCCTTTACGTCCGGCCTGGGCAATGATTTCCGATTCCCGCTCCACGTTCTCCGGCTTTGCGTTCAGCAGGTTATGGGGAATGTTGCGCTGGGCCAGCAGGCTAGACAATAGCTCCGATTTCTCGACGCTGGTGGTGCCCACTAGCACAGGACGGCCCACCTCGTGCATCTCGGAACAGTCTTCAGCAACCGCATTCCACTTGGCGGTCTCGGTTTTATAAACAACATCAGCCTGGTCAACCCGCCCTGTGGGACGGTTGGTGGGCACCACCGTCACCTCCAGGTTGTAAATTTTCTCAAATTCGGCCTCTTCCGTCTTAGCCGTGCCCGTCATCCCCGCCAGTTTGGGGTAGAGCAGGAAGAAATTCTGATAGGTGATGGTGGCCATCGTTTGGGTTTCTGGCTGAATGTCTACCCCTTCCTTGGCTTCAATGGCCTGGTGCAGTCCGTCACTCCAGCGCCGACCGGGCATCACCCGGCCAGTAAATTCATCGACAATCACCACCTCGCCGTTGCGCACGATGTAGTTTACGTCCTTGATGAAAAGCTCCTTTGATTTGACGGCGTTGAAGATGTAGTGCGCCCAGGGATCTTTGGGATCGAAGAGATCATTCACCCCCAGTAGACGCTCAGCTTCGATGTAGCCCTCGTCCGCCAGCAGAACGTTGCGGGCCTTCTCGTCCACCTCATAGTGTCCGTTTTCGTCCTCTTCGTTTTCTTTACGGGTTAATGCTCTGGCGACTTCGGCGGCCTGGAGATATTTCTCGCTGGGGTTATTGACCTGACCAGAGATGATCAGCGGGGTGCGGGCCTCGTCGATGAGCACCGAGTCAACCTCATCAATGACGCAGTAATTGAAGGGGCGCTGCACCACATCAGCCATGGAGGTGGCCATGTTGTCCCGCAGATAGTCGAAGCCCAGCTCGCTGTTGGTACCGTAGGTAATGTCGCAGGCGTAGTTTTTTTGCCGCTCGACAGGACTCATACCCTGCTGAATCAGTCCTACACTTAAGCCCAGAAAACGATGCACCTGCCCCATCCACTCGGCGTCACGGCGGGCCAGGTAATCGTTAACGGTAACCACGTGGACGCCCTTGCCCTCTAGCGCATTGAGGTAAGCAGGCAGGGTAGCAACCAGCGTTTTTCCTTCACCCGTCTTCATTTCGGCGATCTGGCCGTCGTGGAGCACCATGCCGCCGATCAACTGTACGTCGAAGTGGCGCATGCCCAGCACCCGGCGGGCCGTTTCTCGAACGACAGCAAAGGCTTCTGGCAGCAACGAATCCAGTGATTCGCCCTTCTCCAAACGCTGCTTAAATTCTGCTGTTTTTCCCACCAGCGCCTCGTCAGACAGGGGGCTGATGTCCTCTTCTAGAAGATTAATTTCAGCAACATCGGGCTGATACCGCTTTAGCTTTCGCGCGTTTGGATCGCCAAATAGCTTTTTTAACATGGCAAAGAAAACTACACTTGTGAGACGTTCAAATCAAGCGAGGCTCAGATCGATCTGAAAAACTCACCCGAGCTTTCAGAATCTAAGCGGTTCCTGCGTGATGGACTGCCACTGTATCAAACATCGGCAATGCCCATGGATGAATTAACCCACAGAACCCGCCGCCAAGTCACACGGTCTTGACGTATTTTCATCCTATCACCTAGCTCTTAAGGCAGTGGGTTGTTGAACTGCGGCGGTTGGGGGGTTACTACGGTGCATTCTGCCAATCCTGACTGAGGTGACGATAGTTAAAGATGCTGGCGCTGGGGTGACAGGTTGTACAGGAGGATAGTCGAATGGGGGCGGAAAACTCGACACGGGGATGTAAAACCTCAAAGAAGCGCGAGTTCCGAATGCGATAGGGGGTGGTTTCGTCTACTCGCAGCGATCGCGAAAACTGCTGGATATACTGCCAGATCAGCAGGCGGGGCGGATCTACCAACGGCGGAATTTGCACGCCGTAATGGGCGGGGTCTTGTAGAATAATTTCCCAGGTCTGACGCGGCAGCACTTCCGGAGGCACCCCCACATGACAGGTGGCGCAGTTTTCCAGGTAAAGTTCCTGACCCAACTGGAGGGGCGGAGGCACTGCATCAACCGTACCCAGGGCACTGGTGCCCCCCGAATTTGACAAATTTGCTGTCAAGGTATCTGTGGTCAGGGCAGCAGACGACCCTTGGGCGATCGCTCGCTGACTCGCAATACCAGGTACCCATGAGAGGCAAATTCCCAGGCCAATAAAAAAAGCGCATAGAATTAGCCCTGGCAACTGGCGGTTTGGGGCAAACCTCTGAGGAAGATGGGTGGGCAGGCGGAAGGCAAATCTCATTGGGGCTGGATGGCTGGATGGGAGGATTAGTTCGGCGTCAAGGAACGAAACCGTTGAACCTTATCGGCAGGAACCGGGGGATCAGTTAAGTCGTCTATTCTGGATTATCCCCATTCTGGCTGAGGATGGGTGGGTTTTCCAGGACAGTAGGTTGCGCGTCTCGGGCTATGTATAGCCCTACGGGCTAAGGTTTGAGGGTGGAACCCCCGCGTCGCGGGGGTTCCACACCTCTTAAGTGTCCTAACGCGAAAGCGTAACGCTATATTAGCCCTCTCGCTCGGTTTACATGGTACACCTGCTTGCAGGCATCAATCCCGGTATAAAGAAATACAGAACCTTACAACTGGGACTGGTGCCGAGCGGAAGTTCAACATAAGCATTGGCTAAAGCTGTTTCTCATTTAATTTACCTAGAACAAATTTGCTTTATATTGATGTAGTTCAGCCCTTTGGCGGATTGAAGCTCCTCCTTGAGATACTTAAGATCGATTTGTTACAAAGATCTGAACCAGGTCTGAACCTGAAGCTGCTGGTCTAAAACTTTACTGGCGATGTCTACCATGAATATGCAATACCAGCACCGCATCGCTCTTGTCGAAGAAAACAAAACGACGCGCTTGCTGCTTAAAGACTTTTTAGAGCTATCGGGGTACCAGGTTTTCTGTTTGCCAACTGATTGGCTAGCTTCATCGGTATGGCCAAAGCTAGCGGCGATCGCTCCCGATCTCATCGTCCTCGATTTGCAGCACCCCAGCATGGCAGGTTTGCTTTGGCTAAGGCGCTTGCGACTCAGCCCCTGGCACCATCTCCCTGTCATCGCCACCTCGGTGGCGCTATCGCGCCAAACTCAGACTCTCCTGCACACCCAGAACGTACACTGCTACCTCGTCAAGCCATTTTGTCTGGAAAGCCTTAAGCAATCCATTGACGGTCAGCTAACTGCCAGAGCTTATTCAGTTTGTCAGCCTACACGCTAGCAGCTCCAGGGCTAATCAGGGCTGTGCCAATGGCATCGACCACTCGCTTTACGGTAATGATGTCTAAACCAACGTCTGGGATAGTTTGCATCGGTGGCACGATCGCCCGTTGAAAGCCAAGTTTGGCAGCCTCTTTCAGGCGTAGCTCCATCTGCGACACGGGCCGCACCTGCCCCCCCAACCCCACCTCACCGATGAGCACCGTGGCTGGATCAACGACGCGATCGCGAAAGCTGGCTGCCACCGCAATGGCCACCCCCAGATCGGCAGCCGGTTCTCCCACGTTTAGCCCACCGGAGGAGGCCACATAGGCGTCCAGTTTTGAGAGGGGAATGCCCACTCGCTTCTCCAGTACCGCCAGGATTTGCAGCAGGCGGTTGTACTCAATGCCCGTGGTCGAGCGGCGGGGGGAGGCGTAGCTGGTGGCGCTAACCAGGGCCTGGAGTTCTACCACCAGGGGCCGGGTGCCCTCGCAGGCAACGATGGTGGCCGTACCCGAGGTGGGTTCGTCGCGGCTTCCCAGAAAAATTTCCGATGGGTTAAGCACTTCCGACAGCCCCTGGTCGGCCATCTCAAACACCCCCAGCTCGTGGGTTGCCCCAAAACGATTCTTCACCGAGCGCAGCAGGCGATGGCTGGCGAAGCGATCGCCCTCAAAATACAGCACCGTATCCACCAGGTGCTCCAGAACTTTAGGTCCGGCGATCGCCCCCTCCTTAGTGACATGGCCAACGATGAACAGGGTAATGCCCGCACGCTTGGCAAGCTGCATCAGTGCCGAGGTGCATTCCCGCACCTGGGAAACCGAGCCGGGGGCAGAATTAAGCGCCGCAAAATACAGCGCCTGGATACTGTCAATAATTGCCACCGGGGGCCGCAGCGCGTCCAGCTCCTGCAGAATGGTTTCCAGGTCGGTTTCGGGCAGGAGATACAGGGTTTCGTTGGGGGAAGGGGAGCGATCGCCATGCCGCAGGTCAACGGCAGGCTCAGGCTCTGCAAAACTCTCATCACCCTCAGCCTGGGCCTTTCGCGGCCCAGCGGTTCGTATGGCGGTCGCGGCGAGGCGCTGCCAGCGGAGTTTGACCTGCTGACCCGACTCTTCGGCACACACGTATAGAACCGGAAACTGGGTGGCCAGGTAGCCCGCCACCTGAAGCAGCAGTGTGGATTTGCCGATGCCTGGATCGCCGCCGATCAGCACCAGAGAACCGGGAACGATACCGCCCCCCAGCACCCGATCCAGTTCGCTGTAGCCGGAGGGCAGGCGAGCCTGGGGATGATCGGAAATCTGAGGTAGGGTCAGGGATAGCAGCGGCTGGTGCTGGGGCGATCGCGCCGGAGTGGCTTGGGGAGAGGTGGCGGGGAGCGATCGTCCCCCAGCGAGCACGGTACTGCGGGCAGTAGCAGCGGTGGGCACGACCTCTTCTACCAGGGAGTGCCAGCTTCCACAGGCCGAGCATTTGCCGTAGTACTGGGGAGATTCTGCGCCGCACTCGCGGCAGACGTAGTGGGATCGGGATTTGGGCATAGGGTAGGGAAAAGGGCGATCGCGCTGAGGCGAAGTGGCCAAACTATTCACTCTGGCCAGAGAAGTAAATAAGTGTTAAGCGATATTAATTTATTGCAATAGTTAACAGCAAAAAATCCGTCTCGCTATATAAAGCTTAAGAAACTCTGAAATGCCTGGCTGAAGGGGCATCTAGCCCCTTAGCAAATGATAGTCTAGGGTACTATCGATGGTGTTAGAGTACAAAAAATTAACGATTGCGGACTGGTTTTGATCGGATTTTAACGTGGCTCACCTGCTAATAAAGCGGCTCAGGTAGCGGCTGCTAAAGCGCATAACGGAGTCAACTCGCTGAGTTTATGGAGCATTAGGAAAGTTGGAGAATCTCAAAGAAAAGATACTTGTTGTCGATGATGAGGCCAGCATCCGGCGGATTCTGGAGACGCGCCTGTCCATGATTGGGTATGATGTCGTCACCGCCGCTGATGGCGAAGAAGCCCTAGACACTTTTCGCAGCGCTGACCCCGACCTGGTCGTTCTGGATGTGATGATGCCCAAGCTAGACGGCTACGGCGTTTGCCAAGAGCTACGCAAAGAGTCAGATGTGCCTATCATCATGCTAACGGCCCTGGGTGATGTTGCCGACCGCATTACCGGCCTGGAGTTGGGCGCAGACGATTACGTAGTTAAGCCCTTTTCCCCCAAAGAACTGGAAGCCCGTATTCGCTCGGTACTGCGCCGGGTTGATAAGGTAGGAAATACCGGCATTCCCAGTTCTGGCATCATCCAGGTCAGCAGTTTACGGATTGACACAAACAAGCGGCAGGTTTACAAAGGGGGTGAGCGTATCCGCCTCACGGGTATGGAGTTTAGCCTTTTAGAGCTGCTGGTTGGCCGATCCGGAGAGCCGTTTTCCCGATCGGAGATCCTGCAGGAAGTTTGGGGATACACCCCAGAACGCCATGTTGATACCCGCGTCGTAGATGTCCATATTTCACGGTTAAGAGCAAAGCTGGAAGAAGACCCCAGCAACCCTGAGTTGATTTTGACGGCACGCGGAACCGGCTATCTCTTCCAGAGAATTGTGGAACCCAATGAACTTGAATGAGATTTCTTATGACTTGTCTTCCACCCTGCGGCGGATTCCATCTGTTAAAATCTTCTAGTTTTCTACAGCATTAATCAATGGGATCAACTCAGGCACGAATTGCAATTGATGCAATGGGGGGAGACCTTGCTCCCGATGAGATTGTTGCGGGTGCGTTGCGGGCACAGGAAGAATTAGACGTGGAAATCCTGCTGGTCGGGGATCAGCAGCAGGTTGAGGCGTCGGTCAAGCGTCACCATCCCCACGCCCTGGGTCAGCTACAGATTGTGCCATCGGATGGGGTGATCGAAATGCATGAAGAACCCCTTACAGGTTTGCGGCGCAAGCCCCGATCCTCCATCAACGTGGCTATGGACCTGGTTAAGCAAAAGCGGGCTGATGCCGTCGTTTCTGCCGGACACTCAGGCGCGGCGATGGCGTCTGCGCTGCTGCGACTGGGGCGCTTGAAGGGGATCGACCGACCCGCCATTGGCGTTGTTTTGCCGACCCTGATCGCAGGAAAGTCCGTCCTGATTCTGGATGTGGGGGCAAACGTCGATTGTCGACCAAGATTTCTCGAGCAGTTTGCGGTCATGGGGTCAATCTACTCCCACTGTGTCTTGAGCATCGATGATCCCAAGGTCGGCTTACTCAACATTGGGGAAGAGCCGTCTAAGGGTGACGAGCTGGCGCTTGAGTCTTATGAGCTTTTGCAGAACAACCGCAATATTTCGTTCATCGGTAATGCGGAAGGGCGAGACGTGCTCTCAGGCGACTTTGACGTGGTTGTCTGTGATGGCTTTGTGGGCAACGTCCTGCTCAAGTTTGCCGAGGCCATTGGCGATGCTTTGCTGCAAATTCTGCGGGAAGAGTTACCTCAAGGTATTCGTGGTAAGCTGGGTACCGCTCTGCTAAAGCCCAATCTCAGGCGCATCAAGCAGCGAATTGACCATGCTGAGCACGGTGGCGGGTTATTATTGGGGGTGGCTGGCATCTGTATCATCAGTCACGGTAGCTCCCAGGCTCCTTCTATTTTTAATGCGATTCGGCTGGCCAAAGAGGCTGTAGATCATCGAATGCTAGACCAAATCCAGGCTCAATATCAGAAGGTCACCGCAACGGCCACCGATGGAGAATAAATGCAACAGGGTTTTGAATTTGGAGTGGCGATCGCCGGCTGTGGGTCGTCCGTTCCAGCAGTTACGCTGAGCAATCAGGAAATGAGCCAGATCGTCGAAACGTCGGACGACTGGATCGCCTCTAGAACCGGCATTCGCCAGCGACACCTTGCCCAGGGATCTGATGCCCTGGCTACGCTGGCCGCTGCAGCCGCCCGGCAGGCCCTCACCCACGCTGGGGTTAGCCCCCTGGAGGTTGACCTGATTGTGCTGGCGACGTCTACCCCCGACGATTTGTTTGGCAGCGCAGCTAAGGTGCAAGCCCAACTAGCCGCCCACCAGGCGATCGCCTTTGATCTAACTGCTGCTTGCTCAGGTTTTCTCTTTGGGTTAGTCACGGCGGCCCAGTTTATCCGCACGGGCACCTACCGCACTGTTTTGCTCATTGGCGCAGATGTGCTGTCTCGCTGGACTGACTGGTCTGATCGGCGTACCTGTGTCCTGTTTGGTGACGGGGCGGGGGCGGTAGTGCTGCGGGCAGGTGAGCGCGATCGCCTCTTGGGGTTTGAGCTACGCAGTGACGGCACTCTCAATGGCTGTCTCAATCTGTCCTATGGCGGCGTAGCCCAAGAGCTATTCCCCAACGTAGCGGTAGACCAGGGAACCTTTCAGCCGATCACGATGAATGGGCAGGAAGTTTACCGGTTTGCGGTGAAGCAGGTGCCTGAAGTGATTGAAAAAGCTCTTTATCGGGCCGGGCTGACGGTGGATCAAATTGACTGGCTGCTGCTGCACCAGGCCAACCAGCGTATTTTAGATGCGGTGGCCCAGCGGTTAGGGATTCCCAGCCACAAAGTGATCAGCAATATGGCGGCCTACGGCAATACTTCGGCGGCGTCCATTCCTCTGGCTCTGGACGAGTATGTGCGTCAGGGGAAAATTCAGCCCGGTGACACCATTGCATCGGCGGGCTTTGGGGCGGGGCTATCGTGGGGCGCAGCAATTTTTCAGTGGGGAATTTGAAATGAGCAAAACGGCATGGGTTTTTCCGGGACAGGGGTCCCAGGAAGTGGGTATGGGCCAGGATTTGTTTGCGTTGCCAGCGGCAGGCGATCGCCTCCAGCAGGCTCAGGAAATCCTGGGTTGGTCGGTGGTAGACATCTGCCAAAGCCCAGATGATAAGGTTTCCAACACCCGTTATACCCAGCCCTGCCTGTATGTGGTCGAAAGTCTGCTGGTGGATCAGCTTCGTGAACGGGGCGATCGCCCTGATCTGGTGGCCGGTCATAGCCTGGGAGAATATACGGCACTCTATGCTGCTGGCGTATTTGACTTTGAGGCGGGGCTGCGGCTGGTGCAGCGGCGGGCTGAGCTGATGAGTCAGGCGTCGGAAGGGGTGATGGCTGCCGTCATTGGCTTCGACCCAGAGCAGCTGGGCCAGCTCATAGAGCAAACCGATGGGGTGGTGCTGGCCAACGACAATAGTGCTGCCCAGGTGGTGATTTCTGGAACTCTGGAGGCAGTGGACGCCGTTCTGGCCAGTCTCAAGGCTAAACGCAAGGTCAAGCTCAACGTCAGTGGCGCGTTTCACTCGCCCCTGATGGCAGCGGCGGCGGCAGACTTTGAGGCCTTGCTGGCAACCGTGCCCTTTCAAGATGCCCAGGTACCGGTGCTGTCTAATGTAGACCCGACTCCGGCGATCGCCCCTACTGCCCTCAAAGACCGGCTCACCCAGCAGATGACCGGTTCTGTACGCTGGCGCGAAATTTCTCTGCAGCTAGAGACCTCAGGCATACAGCGGGTAGTCGAAGTAGGGCCAGGCAAAGTGCTAACCGGCCTGATCAAGCGCACTTGCCCAGGGCTGCAGCTACAAAACGTCAGCTCGATGGCTAACCTTGCCGAAGGTTGACCGTTGCCCTGTATCATTCAGTCTATAAACTAGGAATCGATTCCAACTATTGCCAGATTGGGTAAGGCCCAATTCTTCTGTAGTAGATGGCAAACTGATTCAGTTCCATGAGCCGTAGTCGAGAACCAATGGCCAATCAAGTTCTGTATCAGATGCTCAAGTGGGGAGCGGTCGCACCTTTATTTCGAACTTACTTTCGGGGCCATCTCTATGGGGGAAAAAACGTCCCGGTAGACGGCCCGCTGTTGGTAGTGAGTAACCATGCCAGCTACTTTGATCCGCCCTTTCTATCGGCCTGTGTGCGCCGTCCGGTGGCCTACATGGCGAAAAAGGAATTGTTCGACATCCCGCTTTTGGGGTTCGCCATTCAGGTCTATGGGGCGTATCCGGTGAGTCGGGGTACGGGCGATCGCGCCGCCATTCGTGCCGCGCTGGAGCGCCTGGACGATGGTTGGGCAGTGGGCGTGTTTCTCCAGGGCACGCGCACCCCAGATGCCCGTATTCCTGATCCTAAGCTGGGGGCCGCGTTGATTGCCGCCAAGGCTCAGGTGCCCATGCTGCCCGCCAGCCTCTGGGGAACGCAGCACATTCTCTCGCCTGGAAAGCCAACCCCCCGCCCCGTTCCCGTCACGGTACGCATTGGCAACCCTATTCCGCCGCCAGGGTCGAGCGATCGCGAGGAGCTAATGGCCATCACGCAGCGCTGCGCCGACGAAATTCACGCCCTGCACGATCTGGGTCGTTAGCCATCGAAATCCAGGTGAAGTCGGTTAAGATACGGCGGGCGCGTTACAATGTCCTCGGTTTATTTTCCCTTGCAAACGAGGAGACGCAACCTTGCGGAATTCACAGCAAAGCCTCTCGACTATCATTGCCGCCCTCATTGCTTTTGCCATTATTTTCATCGGTCTTAACTCATTCGTGGTGATTAACCCTGGACAGGCTGGGGTGATCAGCATTTTGGGTAAGGCACGGGATGGCGCACTGCTGGAGGGAATCCACCTTAAACCCCCCGTTGTGTCAAAGGTGGATGTTTACGACGTCACCGTCCAAAAATTTGAGGTGCCTGCGGAGAGTGCCACCCGCGACCTCCAGAGCCTGCGAGCCAGCTTTGCCATTAACTTTCGCCTCGACCCATCGCGGGTAGTAGAAATCCGCCGCACCCAGGGCACCCTGGGCAACCTGGTGTCCAAAATCATTGCCCCACAAACGCAGGAATCCTTCAAGATCGCTGCGGCCCGCCGCACTATTGAAGAATCCATTACCAAACGTACTGAACTGAAGCAGGATTTTGACCTGGCGCTGAATGAGCGGCTGGAGAAATACGGGGTGATTGTCCTCGACACCAGCATCATCGATCTCAACTTCTCCAAGGAATTTGCCCGCTCCGTTGAAGATAAGCAAATTGCCGAACAGCGTGCCCGTCGCGCAGTGTTCATCGCCCAGGAAGCCGCCCAGGAAGCCCAGGCTGAAATCAACCGGGCCAAGGGTAAGGCAGAAGCCCAGCGGCTGCTGGCAGAAACCCTGAAGGCGGCGGGGGGTGAGCTGGTTCTTCAGAAAGAGGCGATCGAAGCCTGGAGACAGGGCGGCTCCCAAATGCCCAATGTGCTGGTGATGACAGGCAAATCCAGCGGCGGCGTGCCTTTTCTTTTCAACCCACGCGAGCTACAGCAAGAGCCACAGAATTCCTAGTCCTGGATCTTCGGGCTGGATCTGTGCCTGGGCCAGATGCCCTTAGAAGCTAAACGTGGTTCTAAACGTCAGAATCACCGTATCAGAATTCTCTCGGTTTTGGTCGGGGGCGGTGATCCAGACAAACCCTGGTGATACAGAGATAAAGTCGGACAGCCGCAGGTTGTAAAACCCTTCAATGTGGAGGGACGTATCGTTTTCCAGGTCAAAGGCGCTCCCATCGGCACCACCGAGGTAGGGTTCTACCCCAATGAGAAACCCAGCCAAACTTTGGGGCAGTAACAGGTCTAAAAAAGCAACCCCCAGGCCGTAGTACCAGATTTCCCCATCGCCATCTCCCACAAACCGAACGTCTGTGTAGCCGCCAAAGGCATGAACTGAAATAGTGCGGTTAATCGCGTAGGTGGCCTCCAGTCCATAGGAGTTCGTAACAGCAGCAGTATCTAAGCTGATATGGGTGGCGTTGGCGGGAAAAGTGCCCACCAGAAACTCATCCACAATTCCCGCATCAAAGATGGCGTTATCAGCAGTGTGGTAGCCGTGAACGTAGGTCAGCCCCACCTGCCAATCGTCGTTGGGGGTAAAGGTCAGCTGCCCTAGAGTGGCGTAGTCGCCGTTAAACAGCCCTTCCCCTGGGCTGGCGTCAGCCGCTTCATCGGCCAGATAGCCTGCGGAAAGGGCGATCGCCCCCTCCCCAAACAGCGCATTCAGCCCGACCCCTGCCCCGCCGCCAATACGATAGATGGGGCTGTACTGGCTAAATACCGAGAGGCCACCGCTGCCGCCATCAAAGGTTTCAAAAAACGGACTGACGGTGCTGTAGACATAGTGGTTGTGGCTGCCCCCCGCCGTACTGACGTAGGCCTGCAGGCGATCGCCCAGAGCAAACTCATAGGCCAGCAGGTCTAGCTCGATTTCGCCATCGGTGCTGCCCCGACTCGACTGGAGCAGGGTACCCTCCGCCGTTCCCCCATCCCGGCTGGTCAGTGGCCCCACGGTGCCAAAAGGGGGCGCAGCGGCGGCCAGCAGGCGGGTAGTGAGGGCGTCTGTGCCGCTAAAGCTAGTGGTCAGCGTCAGCATAGCGCGGTACTGAAACACCGACCCGTTGCGCTCATCGCCGCCATACTGCCCCGCAAAGGCAAAAATTCCTTCTCCTGAGAGCTTGGAGGTGGTGGAAAACTGGTTTTGCTCAAGCTGGGTGGTTCTGGCCTCCAGCCCCAGTTCGCCAGGAGTGCCCGACAGGCGATCGCGCACCTCCGCCAGCACATCCGCAAACTGAGCCTGTAGTCGGTTCAGGGTGACCAGATCCCCCTGGCTGATAAACTCGGTGCGCCCCGCCTCAACCTGCTCGTCCAGATAGTCCAGCAGGGTATTTAGCCCGGCGGCAAACTCATAGCGGGTGAGGGCGCGATCGCCCCGGTAGGTGCCGTCGGGGTATCCCAAAACGATACCGTAGCGATCGCTCAGGGATTGCAGCGCCTGATAGGCCCAGTCCGTGGGCTGCACGTCCACCAACTCGGAGACGCCGGTCACCTGGGCAAAGGGGTCAGATAAAGGTGCTAGCTGTGGGGCATTAGATTGTCCTAAGGGCTGTCCTAAGGACTGTCCGGAGGACTGAATTAACGACGGGTCTAAGGACTGACTCACGTATTGTCCTAAGGATTGTCCAGCAGACTGTCCAGAAGACTGGCTCAGGCGCTGCTCAAAGGACAAATCAGAGGAATATCCTAAGGATTGTTCTGAGGTCTGGTCAAAGCGCTGTTCTAAGGACTGTTCTGAGGACTGTTCTGAGGACTGTTCTGCATACAGTCCAGAGGCCAGCTCGGAAAGCTGATAGAGGGGTAGTTCGCCGAATTGTCCTGTGGATAATCCAGAGGACAATTCGGTCGGCGGCTCCAATGCGCCAACCGGTTGGGGGTAAAGACTTCCCGCTGTAAGCAGGGCGATCGCCCCGCCGATCCTTCCCCATCGCCGCCCAGTCCATCCCATAGCTGACCTATCCTCACACCTGATGTTGTCCATCTGCGCTGTTTGCCCAGACCCACTAGCCTGGGGCTGCTGATTATTCCCGCAGGCGGGGCACCAAATCCGCAAAGTTACAGGGGCGATGACGGGCATCGAGCTGATCTTTAAGGATTTTTTCCCAGCCAGTGCGGCAGGCCCCCGACGATCCCGGCAGGCAGAAGATGTAGGTGCCATTGGCCACCCCCGCCACCGCCCGCGACTGGATGGTGGAGGTTTGAATCTCTTGATAGGAAATCATGCGAAACAGCTCGCCAAAGCCTGCAATTTCCTTATCCAGCAGCGGGAGGATGGCTTCCGGCGTGCCGTCCCGTCCAGTCAGCCCCGTCCCCCCTGTAGTGAGAATGACCTGCACCTGGCTGTCTGCAATCCAGCGGGAGGCGATCGCCCGAATTTGGTAGATATCATCGGGGGCGATCGCCTTTTCTGCTAGAAAGTGTCCCGCCGCCGTCAGGCTATCGACCAGGTATCGCCCAGAGGTGTCCGTCTCCTCGGTGCGGGTGTCAGAGATGGTCAGAACGGCGATTTGCAGAGGAATGAATTGCTTGGAGTCGGCCATTGTACCTGGGAAAAAGCTGACCCTATCTTCCCACAGCTATTGCCAATTCCAGATGATTCAAATCAAACCAGGGGCAGCACTTTCGGGAGTGGCTCCGACGGCTTGACCTGGTTGGTCAGCCAGACAGATTGATAGGGGCGCAGCACCATCTCGTCATAAATGTCCGCCACGGTTTGCCCGCTGATCAGGTCAAACCAGGGATCAGTGGCAATTAGATTCAGGTCGGTTAGCCGCAGGGTTTGGGGCGCGTTGCTGAGGTTGTGGATCGAGAAGAGACTCTGGTCACGGGTGATGCTCTGTCGCCAGAAGGCAAACAGCGCTTTATTTAGCGGATGCAGGGTGTACTGGGTGGCATTGGGGTGAAAGGCTCCCTGCTGTCGCCGAATCTGGATCAGGCGACACAGTTCCCGAAAAATTCGGGAATGGCTGGATTCGGGGTCATTGAGCACGGCGTCCAGTTGGTCATAATCCCACTGATGGCGGTTGATGGAGCGGTTGCGCCCGGTTGTTTCAACGGCTTCATAGTCATTGTGGGTAGCCAGCAGGCTGTGAATGTAGAGGGCCGGAATTCCCTCCAGGGACATCATGATAGTTTGGGCACAGATAAAGCGCTCTACCTGCCACTCATCCTCCCCCTGGGCGGTACCTTTGAGGGCATCAAAGAGGGAAATGTTAATCTCATAGGGGCTTTCGGTGCCGTCGGGTCGTCCCCGCATGCTGATCTTGCCACCAAAATCCTGCATCTTTTGCAGGAGGGTCGCATATTCCTCATCCGTGAGCAACCCCTCCGCCGGACGCAGGCCAATGCCGTCATGGGAAGCGGTAAAGTTGAAGTACGCACACCCCAGGGGCGCAGGGGGCATACTCATCATCCAGGTCTTCAAGTGGTCTGACCGACCCTGCAGCAGAGCGTTGAGCAACAGGGGGGGGAGACTGAAGTTGTAGATCATGTGCGCTTCGTTGCGGTTGCCGAAATAGCTCAGGTTCTCCCGATTGGGCACATTGGTTTCAGTAATCAGGGCAATACCCGGATCGATCATCTGCAGCAGTTCCCGCAGCAGGCGAATGATGGTGTGGGTTTCGGGTAGGTGAATGCAGGGGGTGCCGATGCGCTTCCAGAGGTAGCCAATGGCATCCAGACGAATATACCGTGCGCCAGCCTCGACGTAGAACAGAATGATGGTGATAAATGTCAGCAGCACGTCAGGATTAGCAAAATTCACGTCCACCTGATCGGGGCTGAAGGTCGTCCAGACGTGCTGTTTCCCCTGGGCCGTTTCCACTTCTAGCAGCAGGGGAGTATTGCGAGGACGCACCACCGCCGATAAGTCCGTGGCGGGATCAACGGTGATGAAGTAGTCACACCCTGGCTTTACGCCCTGGCGAAACTGCTCAAACCAGATGTGCTGGCTAGAAACGTGGTTAATGACCAGATCCACCATCAGGTTAAATTTCTGGGCGATGCTGCGGATATGCTCCCAGGTGCCCAGCTCTGGGTTGACTGCCAGGTAGTCTTTAACCGCAAACCCGTCGTCGGAGCTATAGGGGGTGAAGGGCAGAATGTGAACGCCCGTCACCACGTCTCGCAAATGGTCAGTGAGAAATGTTTCTAGAGTGGCCAGGGGAGGCTCTCCATTGCGGTTGCGAATGCTGTCGCCGTAGGTGATAAGCAGGACGTTGTTATGGCTCCACTTCCCCAAATCTTCGTGGACGTTGGGAGAGAGGCTGTCCTGCACAAGGGCATAGATTTGCTGAACCATGGTTTCGGCGCGATCGCCTCCATATACCCGGTGAACCAGGGGTTGGATGCGCCGTACAAAATTGTCGTATTGCAGGCGGGAGCGATCGCCCACTTGAGCTACTTCAGTCATAGGCTGGGAGATTACTGAGACGAATAAATTTGTTACAACTTAGCGCACTCGATTGGGGCTGGGATCTATCTGGAGGGTCGATGAACCTACCATAAGCTGGCAAAACCTTCAAGGGATCTGTGTTTTCAGATTGTCAGGCGAGTCGTGAAGGATGTTTGTATCCTTCTTGACACAGATTTTTTTATATTTGTTTAATCATTAAGTTGACCTAGACGGAGCATTACAGGGCGCATGGATTACAAACAAGAGTTGATTACGACGATCCACGACTTTGGCTGCGATCTCAACTATCTGGAAACCCGCCTGATTCAGCTCAGCGAACATTCCTCCACAGCAGTCTTGATTCCCGCCCTCTACGAAGAGTTGGAACGTCCTGCCCTGACGCTGATCCGCGATCAACTGGCCCAATGCCTGTTCGTCAAAACCGTAATTGTTTGCCTCTATGCCCAGACCCACGAGCAATACGTTAATGCAATTCGGTTTTTCTCCCAACTTCCCCAGGAAACCATTGTGATTTGGGAAAACGGCCCCCGCGTCACCCGCATCCTGGAAGCGCTGCAGGAGCGGGGCTTAAATTTGCTGAATTTCCGAGGTAAAGGTCGGGCCGTATGGCTGGGGCTGGGGGTAGCGTCGTTGCGGGCTGAGGCGATCGCCCTCCACGATGCCGACATCACCACCTACGACAAATCCTATCCCCTCAAGCTCCTGTTTCCCCTGCTGGAAAAAGAGTTTGGCATTGCCTTTAATAAGGCCTACTACGCCCGCCTGGGCAGCCTCCCCAACCGCAGCTTTCATGGGCGAGTGGTACGCCTCTTCCTCACCCCCCTGCTGGTGGCCCTCACCAAGCTCTTTGGCTACCGTGACTATCTGCGCTACCTGACGGCCTACCGCTATCCCCTGTCGGGAGAATTTGCCCTCACCAGCGACCTGGCCCTCAACATCCGCATTCCCGGCAACTGGGGGCTGGAAATTGGTTTGCTAGCCGAGGTTTACCGCAACGTCGCCGAAAAGCGCATCGCCCAGGTAGACTTAGGGGTCTTCGAGCACAAACACCAGCCCCTCGGCGCATCGCCCAGCCAGGGGCTGCAAAAAATGTGTCGCGATATCCTGCGCTCGGTACTGCGCACCCTGACCGAAACGGAACCCGTGATCCTGTCCATGGACCACGTCCACGCCCTGCGCATCAAATTCCGCCGCGAAGCCCAGGACTTTATCCGGCAATACTTTGTCGATGCCCGCTTCAATGGTCTGTCCTACGATCGCCACCAGGAAGAGGTCACCATTGAGGTCTTTGAGCAGCTCATCCTGGAGGCGGGGGAGCAGTACTTCCTGGATCCAGCCGGTGCCCAAATCCCCGACTGGACGCGGGCGCTCTCCGTACTGCCCGACCTGCGCACCCAGCTTATTGATGCCGCCCAGCAGGACGCCCAGGAAGTGATGCTGCCATCGGCACCGGAGTCGCTCTACCCCATCCCCACTGAAGCCTGGAATCTAGCGTTGAGTGCGGCTGAAGAGCCAACTGCCAACGTCGGTACCAATTAAGTGCTCAAGCACAACTAATTACAGCTTGTGGGGGTGTGCGTGCCCTGCCGGGGCTCACCCCCACGAAAATAATTTTGTTCAACCTCAGGAGACCGAGCATTCCACATGTCCCCGGCGTCCCGGTGGGAAGCAGGCATAGCAGAGAACGATGCCTTTGTATGGCGTTACGCTTTCGCGTTAGGACATTTAAGAGGTGTGGAACCCCCGCGTCGCGGGGGTTCCACACTCAAACCTTAGTCCGTAGGGCTATATAATCCTAAGGGCTGAGGTTTGAGTGTGCTAACGCGAAAGCGTAGGGCTACCGAGACTCCAAACGGGTTAAGACTGCGCTTAAGCAAAAGCCTGCTTGTCATACTGGATAAGTGACCATTTTTAGGGTTTAAAGTTTCCAGCTATGTTTGGCACCTTTCAACACAGTCGGCTGCGAATTGAATTGGACGCCCCCGCCGATGCAATTCAAAAAAGCCTCTTGAATCCGGAATATTTCCAGCAGTGGCTGTGGCCTCAGCAATTCTCCGTGGGGCTGCCTGCGGCACTCCATCCGGGCCTGAAATTCACCGGCTGGCTAGGCCCCATCGCCATACGCCACGATGTTGATTTCGTCGACGACCAGGGACTGCGGCTTTTGCTCAGTCAAGGAATTGATGGCTTCCACGAGTGGCATTGGGGCGACGGCTGGGTTCAGTCGTGCCTTGAAGGGGTTTCAGTCCTCCCTCTCAACCTGGGCCAAACCGCCTCCCTGCTGAGGCTACGGCAATTTTTGGGAAATTCCCAACGCGCTTAAACCAGTTGTAGCGCCCTAAACCCCTCTCCCAAAGAAGGCGAGGGGCTTGGGTAATATCTGGTCAAATGCCCCACTAGTGGGTCATTTGCTTTGCTCCGAGCCATTGCGCCCTCACCCCAAACCCCTCTCCCAAAAAGGGCGAGGGGCTTTGAAGCGATTAGGCAGCTCTGGCTCCCCTGCTCCCAAGTTGGGAAAAGGGGCTGGGGGATGAGGGCTATGTCCGTGCCAAATGACCCACTAGGGATGCTGCGAACCGTCTTCTGTTACCCGTAACCGGACAGAGTCAGCATGGGAGGGCAGCCCCTCAGCCCTGGCCAGCAGATCAATGGCGTTGGCCACGTTCCGCAGGGCCGTGGGTGAGTACTGAATCAGGCTGGAGTGCTTCATAAACGTTTCCACCCCCAGCGCTGAGGCATAGCGGGCTGACCCTGACGTAGGCAGCGTGTGGTTGGGGCCTGCCAGATAGTCGCCCACGGCTTCCGGTGTCGAGTACCCCATGAAAATTGCACCCGCGTGGCGAATATGTTCAACCAATGCCCAGGGGTCGGCAACCTCCAGCTCCAGGTGTTCGGGGGCAAACTCATTGGATAGCTTGGCGGCAATTTCCAGAGACTCTACAATCACCACCAGGCCATAGTGGGCGATCGCCTTCTCTGTGTCCAAACTGCGCGGATGATCGATCAACTGCTTTTGCACCTCACTCACCACCTGGCGGGCCAGGGCCGAATCAGGGGTCAGCAAAATGGCGGCGGCCAGGGGGTCGTGCTCGGCCTGGGCCAGCAGATCCGCCGCCACATGCACCGGGTTAGAGGTGGAGTCGGCAATAATCAGCACCTCAGACGGCCCCGCCAGGGAATCAATACCCACGGTGCCGTAGACGTTTTTCTTGGCCAGGGTGACATAAATGTTGCCAGGGCCAGTGATCACGTCAACCTTGGGAATAGTGGCGGTGCCGTAGGCGAGGGCGGCGATCGCCTGGGAGCCACCCACCCGATAGATCTCATGTACTCCGGCCTCCTGAGCCGCCACCAGCACCGCCGGGTTAATCGTTTTTCCGGGGCCGGGGGGAGTCGTCATAACAATGTTAGGAACTCCGGCAACCTGAGCGGGAATGGCGTTCATAATCACCGTACTGGGATAGGAAGCCCGCCCCCCTGGCACATAAATTCCGGCGCGATCGACTGGAGTGTAGCGTTTCCCCAGAACAACCTGCTGATCGGCAAACTGAACCCAGCTTTTGGGAACCCGCTGCCGATGGAATGCCTCCACATTGCGGCACGCGAGCTGAATGGCGCTGAGCAGGTCGCGGGGAACCTGCTGATAAGCCGCCTCCAGCTCCGAACCGCTCACCCTCAGGTCTTCCAGGGTGAGGGATTGGTGGTCAAACTCTTCCGTGTAGTGGAGGAGCGCCTGGTCGCCCTGACGCTTCACCGCCCGAAGAACTTCGCGAACAGTTGCTTCCTTATGGACGACCTGATCATCGTGGGTTCGTCCACAAATTCGACGCAACTCGGCTTGCGCCTCAGCTAGCTGAGTAACTATTCGTAGCATCTCTACAAAAACTCAAATCGCCAGTAGTTAAGGACTAATATCCTGACCGATCGCCAGTCGTGCTGGATACAAGAGCCGGGTGCAGCGGCAGTTGATCAAGGCAGTCGCGAAAAACTCATGTCTCAGACGGGGGGCGAAATTCTGGGATTAACCAGATCGGGGAAAAAGGGAATGAATGAATGAAAATGGGTAAGTGGAACCGTATCGACTAAGTTTGCAAGTGCTAAGCCTGTAACGAACAGCGAGCAAAACATTCAGGGAATTAATTGTGGCCAGACGGGTTACTTGGATTTGTAGCCTATCCCTCCCCTAGATTACCTCGGATTTTGCTGAGGTGCCGCCCAAAGCCGTCAACCTCGGGTTGTTTTATGCCTAAATATCTGGAAAATATCTGAAAGATGAACCCACTCAACCAAATTTTTTGAAATAACCGTTCTGTAGCCGTGCCCCCTGTTGCCCCACTCGGTGGGCAAAACACCAATGCTCTTCCCAAAGAATATGGTATTCCATCTGCCTTGTGTGTCACAAACGTCAACTTTGCGCTATGATCACTTACCTGTGTGTCAAAAACTCTTGGGATTTTCAGAGGGTTCGCCGTGCCTAACATTAAATCTGCAATCAAGCGCGTTCAAATCAACGAACGAAATCGTCTTCGCAACAAGTCATACCGATCCGCAGTGAGAACATTGATGAAGCGCTGCTTCACTGCCATTGAGGCGTATGCCGCTGCCCCAAATTCAGATGCGCTGGCCAGCGTTAAGCAGAGCATGGCTGAAGCCTACAGCAAAATCGACAAATCGGTGAAGCGTGGAGTTTTGCACCCAAACACCGGAGCACGCAGAAAAGCCCGTCTCATGCGAACCTGGCATGAGGTTGAAGCCAAGGTGAGCGGTGGGCCATCCGCCGAGACCTCTGACGTCCCCGAGTCGGTGTCTGCCTGACCTTCGGGATAGCCGTTTCGGGCCTGTGTTCTCTCGCCAGGGCAACGCCTTCCGTGCCCATGCTTGTTACTCTCTCAGGAGAACATTACTAGCGGCAGATCCCTATGCAACTGATTGACACCCACGTCCACCTCAATTTCGAAACGTTTCAGGACGACTTACCTGCAGTAATGGAAAACTGGCGGCAGGTGGGGGTGGTGCAGCTTGTCCACTCCTGTGTAGAACCGGCTGAATTTGAAGCAATCCAGGCGATCGCCAATCAATGTCCCGAAGTCTTCTTTGCGGTCGGGCTTCACCCCCTCGACGTAGAAGACAAATGGACGACTGACATTGCTGAGCAAATTCGCGCCCTGGCTCAGTCTGATGCGCGGGTAGTGGCCATCGGCGAAACTGGACTGGACTTTTTTAAGGCCCAAAACCGAGAACAGCAAGTTGAAGCCCTGATGGCCCAGCTGGCGATCGCCCACAGCCTCGATCTTCCGGTCATCATCCACTGCCGCGATGCCGCTAGCGAAATGGTTCGCGTTTTCCAAAATTTCTGGGAAGAGCAGGGCGCAGTGCGGGGCGTCATGCATTGCTGGAGCGGTACCCCTGAAGAAACCCGATGGTTTCTCGATCTGGGTTTCTACATCAGCTTTAGCGGTATCGTTACCTTCAAAAATGCGGCCCAGGTCCATGCCTCTGCCCAACTGGTACCGAACGAGCGCTTGCTGATTGAAACCGACTGCCCTTTTCTCGCTCCCGTGCCCAAACGGGGCGAACGTCGCAATCAACCTGCCTTTGTGCGGTATGTGGCCGAACGGGTGGCCCACCTGCGGGGGACTTCCCTGGAGGCGATCGCCAGCCAGACCACTGCCAACGCCCGCGCCCTGTTTCGCTTGCCGACTCCGGTACCGTCTTAATCCCCCTGTACATTGCGCCCATACCATAGGAGAACCTGAATTTGTCCGCCGATTTAGATCCTGATGCGCCATAATGGACAGGCAGTGGGAAATATGAGCGCGAACGTTGCAACCTCTGTCTGGCTCTCTCAACCTGAATGCGAAATCATTAACGCGTGCAAAGACTCATCGTACAAAGATTCCTATTTAAGCCTATTGCTCCCATCACGATTACCTGATTGTTGCGATCGCCAC
>JAYKGU010000229.1:0-8803 GCA_035285585.1 Synechococcales cyanobacterium | reverse complement strand
GCAGGCTAAGCTTGTAGCCCCGCACTTCCAGCTCAATGGGGTCGCCCATGGGAGCCTGGCGGGTGATGGTGAAGTGGGTGCCGGGGGTCAGCCCCATAGACAGCAGCTTTTCGCGATAGGCGCGGCTACCGCGTTCATACCCAACGATGCGGCCTGATTGGCCCACCGCCAGGGCACCGGGATGGAGGATGGTTGGCATATCGGCATCTCCTTGGTTGACAGATTGATTAACAGACTTTGGCTGGTGATGGGCACCAGACGAATGAATCTCCTGCTGCGTCGTCGTAACCACGACCCGGTGGGCCATACCAGCCCGCAGGCCAATGCGGCACCCCTGAAGGGCCACAATCACGGAGCCGCTCTCGGTGCGGCTGATAACGGTAATCTCGCGGCCCTGCACAATGCCCACATCGGTGAGGCGACGGGCCATGCGGTGGCCGCCTTTGATTTGTACGACCCAGACGCGATCGCCAATTGAAGTCATCGCCAGCGGCAGCCGCACTCCCTGTGGAGTTTGGGAGACGGCAGTGTCAGGCGGCAAGTCATCCAAATCAGCGTCACCGCCGATAAAGGTAATCTTCCAGTGAGGCGCGTCGGGTGAAAACGAATCCATCAATAGCTCCAGATTGGGAATTAGTTAGCACAAGCGGTTTTGTGCTGGTTTGATTTGTTGCGAGTCACTATCAACTAAATAGCATGAACAGAAATAGAAGATCAGCGATTTTGGGAAGCTTTAACAATTTGCAATTTGCCTGTTTTCCCCATCAGAAAGGGATTAGAGCCTTTGGGAAGCTAATCCAGGCGCTATAGCCTATCAAAAATCTTTTTCAGCTAGCTAAGTCAAACGTTCTAAAAGTTGAGAAAAATATGCAATTGGATTTATTTGGTCAAAATAATTTAAAGATTTCTAGGGAATCAGGATGATCCCGCCCTCAGCAGTGCTGACCCACGGGTACAGTATTCTCCAGCAACTGAGAATGCTGTTTAGCAGGCAAACTCAAACAATAGTTCCAGTCTAAACACGCAAACTTGAATTATGTTTGCCTTGATATTTGTTAGCGTATCTTAGTGTAAGTTAGTGAGCTGTTATAGTAATTAAAGTCGCCTCGCCTAAGATGGCTCCGCGATTTCTTAATTAAATCTAAACGTACCCAGTATTTATTTACTTTGCTGTGACATCCTCTCCCGCTAACCGCAAGCGGTATAGCGGGAGCTTCCCAACCTCACGATTGAGAGTTGCTGCATCACAGGCAGGGTATCCCCTAAGCCTCCACAGCCAGAGAACGGCAGTCCAACCGTCCTATAAACCCGATTCAAGATGTTAATTGCTGAATTCATGTCCCGGTCGAGTACCAACCCACAATGAGGGCAGTTATGAACACGGTCAGCCAGGGTTTTCTCCACCCGTTCGCCACAACCCGAACAATCAATACTGGTGCCTCTGGGGTCATCACCAACCGCCCACTTGCCGCATTTGACTGCCACTGCTTGCAGGATGTTGAGGAAACCGCCCCAGGCGGCATCGAGAATAGACTTAGCCAGTCGGGTACGGGCCAGTCCTTTGATGTTCAGATGCTCAAATGCAATCAGGTCGTAAGACTGGCAAAGCCAGTGAGCGACCAGGTAATGAAACTCCTTACGCTGGCGAGCAACATGCAGGTGGAGCCGCGCCACCCGGTTTGCCTGCCGCTGGTAGTTCTTAGACCCCTTCTCCATCCGCGCCAGTTGGCGTTGTTGGCGGGCCAGTTGGCTTTGAGATTTACGGAAGAATTGAGGAATCTCAACGGCTTGTCCATCGGAGGTGATGAGAAACTTCTCCAATCCCACATCAATGCCAACCGAACTCTTGACTTCCTCAACGAGCAACGGTTCAGGAACAGTGTCATCTTCCAGAGAAAAGCTGGCATACCAGCCATCAGCTTTTCTAAGAATCGTGGCCTGCTTGAGCTGAAAACCATCTGGGATAGGGCGATGCAGAATTACTTCCACTTCGCCAATCCTGGAGAGTTTCAGCGTGCTGCCGTTCAGGTGTGCGCCTGCTTTGGGATGATTCACCCTGGGGAAGGTGAACGAGCAGATGTCGCCCCGTTTCTTGAACCGAGGTCGCCCCCCGCGTTTGCCAGTCTTGTCAGGAACCCGCCACCGCTTCCAGGCTTTGTCTAAACGCATCAAGTTCTGCTGCTGGCAGTCGGCATAGATGCCTTTGTAATCAGGAAACAGTTCCTTGGTTTGCTTTAGCTCAGAGGCTTGCGAGTAGTAGGTGACTTCATCGGGAATCTCGCCAATCGGCTCAGATTCGAGGCTACAGCGGTCAATCGGGCACCGAGTTCGCTTTAGCCAATCGAGTCGTTGACCCAGCGCATAGTTCCAGTGCCGACGCAGCAATTCACCCCAGACTGCCATTGTGGATGCCTGTTCGGGGGTGGGATTGAGCCGGTACTGAAAGGTAAGAATCATTGTACTATTCTAGCACAGAAAAATAGATGAAACCCATGCACGTCAATGCTTTAAGGAAATCAGGAGGGCGTCGTTGGCGAAGCCTGCGCGAAGCGCATACCCTCCTGATTTCCGCTCCTATCCCCCTCGCCGCTAACCCTTCGGGTATAGCGGGAGTCCCCCGGAGGTAATGATGGATAGACCTGATGAGCAGATTCAGCCATCCATTTTTTTCGATTATGATAGTCTTGACCAGAGTCATCGGCTGATTGTTCAGCAGCACACCGGAGAAATTCGCAGGCGGCTGCGTCGTTCTGCACAAGATGTATGGGAAATTGGCCAGCGCTTGGCTGATGTGCGATCGCGTCTTAAATATGGCCAGTTTCTGGCCTGGCTGAAGGCTGAGTTTGGCTGGAGTCAGCGGACTGCCTATAACTTCATCAATGTCTATGAAACGTTTGGCGACAGATTTGCAAATCTTGCAACAGTTGACATCGCTACCTCTGTGCTGTACCAGCTTGCGGCTCCCTCCGTACCCGATGAGTTGAGAGATCAGATACTAGAGTCTGCAGCAGAAGGCGAAAAAATCACCAACAAGTCTCTCAAGGCGGCGATTGAAGAGCACAAGAAGCCGCGGCAGCAGGCTCAGTCGCAGACGCCGCCGAAATCACCGTCGACCAAGCCCGAAATCATTACAGTCATCCCCAAACCCGTGGTGGACATTGAGCCAGACTCAAATGCTCAGCCATTACCCACCATTGCGATCGCCCCTAGCTGGTATCGTCTGGGGTCTCAACACCTGATATTTTGCGGCGACACCGCTTCAAAGGTCTTCGTCGAAGCAGCTCCCCCGGCAAAGCTAGCCGTAGCTGCGACGAGCCAAGACTGGGCACATGACTGGCTGGTCGAGCGGGTAGATAGCGTCGTTATTCTGCCCGAGGAAGAATTAACCCATGCCGCCCTGGAGCAACTGCTCAAGCTGCTTTCCAGTTCTGGAGACCGAATCATATTTCCGTGGTTGCCCCTGCCAGAGATGATTGCTATTGCCCATCGCGCAGACCGAACTATCTATGCGGGTGATCCCGCAGTTCAGCGATGCCAGCGGGCGATCGCCTCATCGGGACTCAAGCCGGAGCCAATTTCAGACCATACCGTGGCTACCCTAGCAGGCTGACGCGAGACGCTATGCAAAAATCTGTTGAGAAAAATAAAGCTGCACAGACCGCAAGACGTGAGGCTGGTGAATGAAAAAATGATCGCCCGACACCGCTTCCAGGGAGAACGTCCCTACTGTGTGCTGCTGCCAGGGAGCCATTTCCTCAGGTTTGACGATCGCATCTCGCTCTCCCCACAGGGCGGTTATTGAGCAGGTCAGCGGCGGTTGTGGCCAGTAGCCGTAGGTTTCCAGCAAAGCAAAATCAGCCCGCAGGGTTGGCAGCATCAAATCCATGAGTTCGGCATTCTCCAAAATTTCTGCCGGAGTACCGTTGTATCGCCGCAGCTCTGCCAGGAATTCAGCCCTGGGCAGGTCATGAATAGGCGGCGTATTTGCGACCAAATGAGGGGCGCGGACTGCGGAGATCCACAGATGTGCAGGCTGTGGTTGTCGATTTTGGCGCAGCCATCGAACCCATTCAAAGGCAATTACTCCCCCCAGACTGTGGCCAAAGCAGGCGAATGGCTTGTCTAACCAGGGAACCAGTGCCTCGCCCAGGTGGGGTAATAATTCATCCAGGCTCGTGAACAGGGGGGCGGTAATGCGCCTCCCCCGTCCCGGCAGCTCAACGGGACAAACCTCCACTTGAGCAGGCAGGCGATCGCCCCAATCTCGATAGACTCTGGCTGAGCCTCCGGCATAGGGAAAGCAGAACAGCCGCCAATGGGCATGGAGGCGCGGGCTAGGGGACTGTATCCAAGGTGTCACGTTGTTAAGCACAATCTGGCGTTGATTCCATTCTCGAAACATAATGGGTTAAATTGTCCCATCGGCGGGAGAGCAACCTAAAGCGAAAAGCTTTCCCAAGGATAGAATTCAGGAACCAGGAGTCAGGAGTCAGATCCTTCCTGAATTCTGACTCCTGGATTCTGGCTCCCTATCTAACCAGAATTTCCCGATTCACGTTGATATCCTCTGCCGTCGGTTGCAGCGGGCGATCGCCCATTTGTCCAAGGAAGCAAGTCTGCTGTGACAAATCTTTAAATAAAAATCGTTTTCAATAGAGCGGCATCTGTAGTATTTTGAGTGTAGCTTATTGAATCTGGTTTTCAATAAGTGGTCATCCCCAGGCTGATCGGTGCCGAACCCGGCTACTCAAATAGGTTTGCTGTCCAGAATATTGGTAGTTCCCTGATCGATACAGCACCTTGGCCCAGCCTCTTGATGAGAATCATTATTGTCTTGAGCAGGGCGATCGCTCGAAACCAAGAGCGACCTCAATTCGGTTCCCGCCTCCTGGCCTTTCGACAACAATCTGGTTCGCGGTGCCTTACGCCGTTGAGCCTCTTTTGGTTAAGTTCACTTCTTAGAATGTAAAAGTCATGGCGAAAGTTGGATTATTCTACGGTTCGACAACGGGAAAAACAGCGGATGTAGCGGAGCAAATTCAGGCGGCACTGGGTGGAGATGCCGTCGTTGATCTTCACGATGTCAGCGGCAAGAGCGCTGTTGACCTGGCGGAATATAGCTGTCTCATCATCGGCTGCCCCACCTGGAATATTGGCGAACTGCAGGATGATTGGGATGCAGTCATCGACGACCTTGATGAGGTCGATTTTAATGGCAAGACTGTGGCGTACTTTGGTACTGGTGACCAGATTGGCTACGCCGACAATTTTCAGGATGCCATGGGCATTTTGGAAGAAAAGATTTCTAGCCTGGGGGGCAAAACCGTGGGCTACTGGCCTGCTGAGGGCTATGAGCATTCGGCGTCCCAGGCATTGCGGGACGGTAAGTTTTGTGGCCTTGCCCTGGATGAGGACAACGAATCTGAAAAAACGGGCGATCGCATCCAAACCTGGTGTGCCCAAATTAAATCAGAGATGGGGCTTTAATTCTGTTTTCTCCGTGGTGGAGCTTGCTGGCAATCTGCGATGCGATTCAAGCACTGCTGGTTGCCAGTTTTCTCTTAGAGCAGTTCAACTCAAAACTCAACCCTCAGAACTTAAGTAGAACTGCATTGAAAAACGAAGGTTAGAAAACCGGGGGAGCGCCCCGGTTTTCTAACATGAATTTAATTGTGCTGACCAACTTATTTAATTTCTGTTCCTTCGCAACTATGGGGACAATCCGTTCGGATACCATACTTGAGCAGTTAACTTCATGCATTTCTCACAACCTTCAGGCATTGTGCTGTATATCATGATTTATCTAGCAAGTATCCTGGTGCTAGTGAGCATTTTCGTGGTTAATCTAAGCAAAGGGAACCAGAGCCGCGCCCTAAAGTGGCAGGATAGTTCGCTCCCCTGCTTCAACTGTAAATACTTCACGGGTGAACTTTTGCTGAAGTGTGCGGTGCATCCTGCTCGCGCCTTCACAGAAGCAGCAAACAACTGCCGAGACTTTGATCCCTACCAGAGGCCAGAGGATTAGTGATACTAAGCGACGTGGATTGCCGTTACTGCTCCGCTGTTTCCAAGGCGGTGGGCGAAGACCCCATCGGTTCAGCGATCGCCGCCGATCAGTGGCTGTTCATTGAAGTTCCCCGCCCCTGGACGAAAGCTCTGTGGGCAGATCAGCCCCATTTAGCTCCCTTGCTGCCGATTTTTGAACAGATTCGCCGAAAGCCCCATCTCTGGCAGCGTTTACGAATTGGGGCGATCGCCCCCGATGCTGAGTATTCTCGTCCCGGCCACAGCCACGTCCTCTACTACCACCGTCCCAGCCAGCCCTTCTCCCAGTTCGAAGCCCACACCTACTGTCTGCCTACTGAACAGGTTGCCCACCTCGCCCAAGCCCTACTGCTCCAGCCGAAGCAGCTCACCACTTTTGCCAACTGTCGGCAGCCTACCACAACCCGCGACTTGCTCATCTGCACCCACACCCACTACGACGTTGCCTGCGGTCGATTTGGCACCCCCTTCTACAAAAAGCTGAGGAAAGACCACGGCAGCCCCAGCACACTTCACCCACCCGCCCACCCATCCACCCATCCACCGCCCCCCTCCCTCCCCCTCCGCATCTGGCAAACCTCCCACTTCGGTGGCCACAACTTCGCGCCCACGCTGATTGATTTTCCGACGGGGCACTTTTGGGGGCACCTGGATGAGGACGGGATAGATCCTTTGATTCGTCGGCAGGGAGAGGTGACTAGCCTCAGACCTTTCTACCGGGGTTGGGCGGGGTGCGATCGCTGGGCACAAATCGCAGAGCGGGAGATCTGGATGCAGGAGGGCTGGCCCTGGTTGCGCTACCAAAAGTCGGCCCAAATGATCGCAAAAGACCCAGGCAAATTTAGCCACCGTCTGCTGCGGTGGGTGCTGCGGTGGGTGCCAACTATTCGAGCGCAGGTGCTTTTGAAGAAGCTAGAGCAAAAGTTGAACTGGGCACAAGTTCGCATCCAATACCGTCATCCCGATAGTGGGGAGATGGGCACCTATGAAGTCAGAGTTGAGGTGAGCCATACAGTCATGAGTCAGATGAAATCGGGGCAGGCCCAGGCAAGCTATCCGGTTAAACAGTACCGGGTAGTCAAACTACAAAAACTCTAGCCAGCTATCCTTGTGAAGGTCGCTATCTGCAATACCATGACAAATTCTGCGCCTTCCCAATCCATTGCCTCTACTCGCACGATTGTGCTTTTGGGCCTGGTTAGTCTCTGTAGCGACCTGGCCAGCAAGATGGTGTATCCAATTACACCTATCTTTTTGACAACGGTATTAGGCGCACCTGCCTGGACCGTAGGTATGGTGGAGGGCACAGCAGAAAGTACGGCTAGCTTGCTTAAGCTCTATTCCGGTTGGCTATCCGATCGCTTTGGACGGCGTAAGCCATTTGCTTTGGCAGGCTACGGGTTGGGAGCAGGCTCTAAACTGGTGCTAGCGTTTGCAGGCGGGTGGGGGCAAGTTCTGTTGGCCCGTTTAGTTGACCGCGCAGGGAAGGGGCTGCGGGCCGCACCTCGGGATGCGCTGATTGCAGAAAACTGCTCAGCAAATCAGCGGGGTCGAGCCTTTGGGCTGCACCATAGCCTGGAGACCATCGGAGAAATTGCCGGACCACTGCTGGGAGTTTGGTTGCTACAGCAGCTAGCAGTTGGCTATCGGGGGGTGTTTGCGATCGCCACCCTCCCAGCGCTGATCGGCGTTTTGCTGCTGACTTTAGTCAGAGAGCCAGTGCCAGAAGGTCGCCAGTCGCGATCTCGTCCGCAGTTTACCCTACAGGGATTAAGCCCTGCTTACCGCCGGTACTTGCTGGTAGTGGGGCTGTTTAGCCTGGGTAATTCCTCAGACGCGTTTTTGCTGCTGCGAGCTCAAGACTTGGGCTTTACTGGAGGACAGGTGCTTTTGCTCTACGCTCTGTTTAACGTCGTCGAAATTACTTTGGGGTTTGCCGCCGGGCATCTCTCTGATCGCATCGGGCGAAGACCACTTTTAATCAGTGGCTATCTGGTGTTTGCCCTGGTATATTTGGGCTTTGCCACCACTTCAAATGCAGCGACTATCTGGCCCTTATTCGGCCTCTACGGGTTGTATTCAACCCTGACGCGGGGCGTGCAGAAAGCCTTTGTGGCCGACTTCGTGCACCCGGAGCGCCGAGGTGCTGAGACCGGCACGTTCTACCTACTGATCGGACTGACCGCTCTGCCAGCGAGTCTAATCGCAGGGTGGCTCTATGCCCAGGTTGCCGTCTCGTCGCCGTTTTACTTCAGTGTAGGGACTGCGATCGCCTCGGCGCTGCTGCTAGTGACGATGCGGCAAACTGGCAACGAAGGAAGCTTTTAGTTCTTTGATACGGGGAGTATTTGATATGGGGGAGCGTGGCGATCGCTAGAAGCTAGACCTGCTCAAACAGGATAAAATTTCCTGATATTAGTTTCCAACAATATGGGAAGATTGCCGGAGTTTTTCTGGCGGGTTAATGAGTTTTGTTTCTAGCTATACCGAAGGGAACCCCCAGGATACTTTAATAGTTATTGTAGCCCGGCATGCTTCGCTGACAGCATCCAGCAAGTGGGATCGCTTCCCCTTCAAATTACCGAGTAGCTGATTATTACAGGGTCGCTACCACCGAGAATGAAAACCCCATTTTCATAGGAGCAACTGGATTTGAGGCAGCAGCCGATATCCTTCAACATTACTTAACGTGTTTCCTATTGAGAATCATTCCGATCTGTGTTGAAATCGATTTATTGAGAAGAAAGGTCAATAAGTC
>JAYKGU010000228.1:0-16375 GCA_035285585.1 Synechococcales cyanobacterium | reverse complement strand
CGATCGCGATCCAGCTGCAGTTCCAGGGTTTCTAACGTCTCATCGTTGAAGTGAACTTCACCAGCCATCGGTTGGCTCGATAGCTGCACTTTCAACCGTTCCGCCAGTCGCAGGGTCAAGGGAGATGCTGCGATGCCCTGGGTCGCAGCAAAGTAATCCACCAGCCAGTTATCGATATCTGCGCCCCCCAGATTCTGTCCGGCTTTTGCCAGCACCCGTGCCGTTTGCCGCTGCTGAGTCGAATCCTCAGCCATGGACTTGTTGCCCCATCGCAAGATAAAGCCCAGGGGTTTGGCGGTGGTCTGTCGGTTGACTTCTAGCTGCACCAGCGACAGGTCGAGGGTGCCACCGCCGAAATCAACCACCAGCAGTCGCTCCTGGTCCGCCAGCCCATAGCCCAGAGCAGCGGCGGTCGGTTCGTCCAGCATCCGCACCTGCTCCACGGGGAACGCCTGACACGCCTGCCCCAGCCAGTGGCGGTAGGCTTCAAAACTGTCTACAGGAACGGTGAAGATCAGGGCATTGAGGGCCGGGTCAGATTCCTGGAGGGTTTGAATCAACTGGGAAAGAAACCACTGTCCGACCTGTTCGAAGGTCAGCGTAACGCCATCCAAATCGGGCAGGAAGCCCTGAATGGGAACGCCAATGCCCCGCTTGAAGTTGCGGAAAAAGCGGCGATCGCCCGCCAGGTTCAGGCCGCGATCGCTCACCTGCTGCCCCACCAGCACGTCCGCAGCGGCGGCATCTTTGACGTAGAGCTGACTGGGAATGAGGGGGGGATTATCCCCCAGCCGCAAGCATAAATCGGACAGAGGCAGGGTTTCGGCGGTTTGGGTTGCCCCGTTCCAGCGGGCGATAACCGTATTGCTCGTCCCAAAATCGATCGCGTATGTCGATGGCTGCACCATGAACGTTGCTACTCCTAACCTCACTCAGCAACAGTGTTCCTGATTACAACCTTACACAATGGGGCGCAACGGGAGAGAGAGATCCCTAATTCTACGGAAGTAGCCGCATCTGCCGGTTCTTTGCAGCGCCTCCGGCTACTGCCGTTCGGAGAAACTATCCGGACACCTATCCCACGGTTCGAAGAAATAAATAACGGGTTACCGATAGGTGTTCACCATGCGTTATACTCTTGCCGCTATGCTTTCGTGCTTGATGCTGATGGGTGTTTCAACGGGCTGGTATGGTCTCACCCGCAGCGAAGCGCTTGTAAATTCTGATACAACAGAGTCTAATACCCTCGATGCAACCGTCAAGGCCAGCCGCTCCGACCGGCAAAATCGAGTCCACCGGGGCAGCGGGCGTCGCCAGTTCTACGCCACCTCGTTACCGCTCACGATCTAAGTTCTCGCCATTGAGGCCCTGGTAGTCAGAATTTAGCCTTGACTATCCTGATTCCTGGATTGAAAAATTCATTGGGAAGGGACGGAGACTTCCACTGGAGTGGGATCTTGCAGTTGAGAGAGCTGAAACTGGGCGTCTTCGTAGCAGCCTACCATGCCTGCATCCAGGCAAAGACGTGCCGAATATTCTAAATCAGCGATCGCCCCGATACGGTCGCCTCGCTCTTGGCGCACCAGTGCCCGCTCGTAGTAGGCAAAGGGGTGATCCGGGTTCCGTTCGATCGCCTGGTCAAAATCTTTGACTGCTCCCGCCGTATCACCAATTTCCAGGCGGGCGATACCTCGATTGTAATATGGATCGGCGTCGTCGGGGTCCAGGCGAATGGCGATGTTGAAATCCTTAATTGCTCCATCGGTATCCCCCAGGCGGCGGCGCACCAGCCCCCGGTTTTGATAGGCCAGCACCGAGTTTGGTTCCAACTCAATTGCCTGGCTGCAGTCGGCAATGGCTCCCTGGTGGTCACCCACATTAGAGCGGGACAGGCAGCGATTGAGGTAGGCCCCTGCCAGATTAGGGTCTTGCTGCAGGGCGGCGGTATAGTCGGCGATCGCCCCCTGCTCATCGCCCAGATCGGCCCGTACGCTACCCCGATTAACATAGGCTTTGGTGAGGGAAGGATCGCGCTGCACCGCTTCTGTGTAATCGGCCAGGGCATTCTGGCGATCGCCCAGCTCATAGCGCACGTTGCCCCGATGGTAGTAGGCCAGCCCCGACTCTGGGTTAAGCTCCACTGCCTTCGTCAGGTCTTGCTGTGCGGCTTGCCATTCCCCCGCTTCGGCATGGGCAATCCCCCGCTTCAGATGGGCAGAGCTGGTGGGAAAGGCTTGTATCGCCTGGGTATAGAATTTGATCGCCTGGGGCGCGTCGCCCTGTTGCGCCTGATCAGCGGCCCGACGCACGTAAACTTGGGCGAGCATTTTTTGCGGAATTCGCAAGGCCAGGGCACCCAGCACCAATACCAGCACCACCAGCGCTCCCATGCCTGAAAATAGCCAGGGCCGAGACGATCGTTGTGGGGCGATCGCCCCATTTTCAGCCATAACCTGGGTTGGGTCGGGGGGATGGGGCTGCCGCACTTCAGGGGGAAGACCTGCTGTGAGGCGTCGTAGATCTTCCAGGACTTCCGCCGCAGTTTGATAGCGCTGCTTTGCCTGGGGAGCCACCATGCGGTCGAGGATGACCGCCACCGCAGGGCTGACCCTGGCGTATTCTGTCCAGCCGAAGGTTGTGTTACCCTTGCGGCCATTGCTGGTTCCAGCCTGCCGCAGCCGCCCCAGTTCCTCAGCAGTCAACCCGGTCAGCGCCTGAATACCAATGATGCCAACCGAGTAGATATCGCCAGAAAAATGGCGCTGCCCCTGGAACTGATCGGGGGCAACATAAGTTAGAGCAGGATTGGCAAAAGTAGCAGACGAGGTAGCCTGCGGTGAGCGATGGTTTTGAGTACTAATTTCCTTGAAGATGCCAAACCCGGTTAAAACCAGCTTACCGTCGATTTGTCGCTGGATAATATTGGTGGGCTTGATGCACCGATGGATAACGCCCCAGCTATGGAGCACCAGCAGGATTTTGAGAATTTCCTGCAGGAGGCGCACCACGGTAGCTTCCGGGAAGGTTTTCCCTGGCTTGAGAATTTCGCTGAAGGGGCGGCCTGGAATAAACTCTTCAACCAGATAAAAGCTATTGTCTTCCTCAAAGTATGCCAGGATTTTAGGGATCTGCTCATGGCTACCGACATGCTTGAGGGCCTCGGCCTTCTTCCGCAGCAGCAGCAGCACAAACTGCATGGCCCGCTTTCCTCGACCCGCCAGGGGCAACCGTTTTACAACGCGCTTGGGATGTTCGGGCAGGTAGGTATCTGCCACCAGGTATGTGTTGGTGGGAGAATTCGATCCCAGGGTTTGAAGAAACTGATACCTACCGCCCAGAAGTTGGTTGACCGTCATGCACACCCTCACCTGCTAGGTGCAACAGAAGTGTCCTCTAGAGTGCCGCGATTCTAGAGTTCCCGCGATCGCCCCAGTGCATTCTATCCAATTCTGCTGCACCCAATTTCGGCTCTTAGAAAATCAACGCCCAAGTAGCCGGATTAACCTGGATAGATCCTAGAGGGATGGTAACCGGGCGTCAATTGGCTCAAGCCCTTCTCCCACTGCGTTAGGCGCAGGGGCCGGTGATTTATTCAATGCTAAAAAGCGATTCCAGTTCCGAACGAATGGATGTCAGGGTTGCCAGTCGTCCCACGATGAGGCTCCGATCCCCTGCGTCCGCCAGGCGCTCCTGCCAGTGGCGCACCTGCGTCCCGTGGGACATCCAGAATTGGATCACGCTATCAACCACCTGATCCACATCCCAGCCCCGCTTTTGGGGAACGGTTTCTACGGATTCTAAAAATGCATCCAGGGTGCAGCGATAGGCTCCAACGTACTCCGGTGCAGAATACTGGTGCTCGGCCTGCTGGGTTTTAAGCTGATGATTGAAAAAGGTGAGGGTGGGCGTAATGCCAATGATGTTGAAGGCGTAACTCATGCCAGTCTCCTGTAATGACGTGCGCAACAAGCGCCTGTCCGAAACCGCGTTGGAGCTGTGGCATCCCAAACCCCATTGGGGTTTTCGGACGGCTTTGCCGGTGAGGGAGGTTTACTGTTGTCAAGCGGCGGGAATCCGAAAATCGCTTAGCCCAAACTGCTCCTCCCTGGCTAACCGAACCCGTTAGGAGAGGATTTCCGCACTTGACTTTTTTGATCTTTTATAGACTAAGAGCTTTAATCCGACAAGTGATGGCGCGTAAATTCAGGCTAATCTTGAACCTCAAGCAGCGTCTGTAGCGCAGCTTTCATCTCGGAAGCGGTGGTGGTGGCCGTACCAAACTGCCGAACCACCAGGCTAGCCGCCAAATTTCCCAGCACAGCTGCCTCCCAGAAAGACGCCCCCAAACTCAGCCCCAGGGTGAGGGCAGCTACCACCGTGTCGCCAGCCCCCGTTACGTCAAACACGTCAGTGCGGTTAAAGGCGGGAATGTGGGCAACGTCGCCGCTGCGGCTGAAGAGACTCATCCCTTCTTCCCCACGGGTAATCAAAATTTGCTGGGCCTGGGTGAGGGTCAATAAGTCCTCACCGGCTCGCTGGAGGTCGGCAGGGGTGGCGATCGCATATCCCACTGCCTTCTCGGCTTCGGGCAGGTTGGGGGTAAACAGGGTGGCTCCTGCAAAGCGATGGAGCTGGGTCTGGGTGTCAACGATTACTCGCGAGTGGCCCAGGGCTGCCTCAACCACCGGCGGTGTCAGCACCCCATCCCCATAGTCCGAGCAGATGACCGTATCCACCTCGCTCCGCTGCTGCTGGATATAAGCCGCAAGCTGCATCTGCAAATCCGCATCCGGCAACTCGTCAGACTTGCGATCGACCCGCACAATTTGCTGGGTCACCGACTGGCGGGCATGTCCTGAAATGCGGGTTTTCGTAACCGTGGGCCGATCGGGGTCAGTGAGGACGCCGCTGGTGTCAATCTGCGAGTCGTTAAAAATGCGGCGAATGGCCTGCCCCTGCTCATCTTTGCCCACCAGCCCCACCGCCCACACCTGGGCACCCAGGGCCGCCACGTTATAGACGGCGTTTGCTCCGCCCCCTGGCACCTGCCGGGTATGCTCGTGGCGCAAAATCAAGACGGGCGCTTCCCGCGAAACCCGCTCCACCTGGCCGGTGAGGAACTCATCCAAAGTCAGGTCACCCACCACCAGAATGCGCACCTGGGAGAAGTGATCTATCAGCGTGAAGAGGCGATCGCTGGCGGCATAAAGCTGGTCAAAAAAGCTAGCTGGAAGCCCCATGTCAACCCTCACCTGGTGTCTGTCCAGAGGATTGAGTTGGGGCGCTGTCTGCTACCTGATCACCAGGGGACGGTGCGGCCTCACCCACAGCCTCAGGCGATGACGTCGGCGGGCAATTGTCCCGGCTGTAGGCAAATTCAACGGTGACAATGTAGGCGCGATTGCCCGTAGCATCCCCGCTAATCAAACTGGTAAATGCTCCAGAGGTTACGGCTTCAAGCGCAATATCATCAAAAAACTCGTAGCCAGAGCTGTAAATCAGAACCGGCTCTGGGGAGCCAAGCACCTGCTTCTCTCCATCCACAAACGCACCCCAAACGGCCTGAATCACCTGGCCTTCCTCAAAATTGAGCGGACAGGCACCTGAGGGATAGGGTAGCGCCAGGGTCAGTGGTTCTCCCTGGGTGGCATTAATTCCTTTGGCAGACGTATTGAAGGCACTGAAGGCGTCCTCTACCTGGGACTCGCCAAACGGGTTGAAGGCAAACTGCTCCTGGAGGCGCTGCTGTTCAGCCAACAGAGCTTCCTGCCGTCGCTGGGCGATTTCTTCGGGGCTGGGTTCTGGGGCTGGGGTTGGGGTTGAAGCCGCAGAATCAGCCGGATCGGGTCCTTCGGCCTGGTCTGGCAGCGGCGGCTTCAAATCCTCTGCAGTATTGACAGGTGGGGTTTCGGGGGTCACCTCTGGCTCAGTCACTGGAGACTCGGTTGGTAATTCGTTCAGGGGCGGGCCAGGTGTTAGGGGTGGAGACTGCCGCAGCCAGTCGCGGATGGTTTGGGGCGGCAGGGTCGGCGGGAAGCGAGGCGGCAGCGGCAAGGTGGTGATCCCTGGGAAAGGAGCGGGAATGGGAGAAGCCGTGGGCAGGTCGGGGGCGATCGCGGAAAACTCATCGAACTCGTCGAAGGAGTAAAGCTCCTCACCATCGGGAATGGAGGGACGGGCGATCGCCTCTGTGCCGGAAAAGTCGGGGAGTCGGGCCAGTTGATCGGGACTCAGCTCAACAACCTCAACGGGACCGGCAATGTCAGGCTCGCTCGCCCGTGAAGAGGGGGCTGGCAGCAAGGGCAGGACGACGAACAGCAGCCCGTGGAACCCGACGGACGAAACAACTGCCCACCAGCCCGGTTGGCGGGTCATCTGCCGAAACTGAGACGGAAGGGTCTGGACGAGGGAGCGAAGTGACATAGGCCAGGAGTAGATTCAGCAGGATGTCGGCAAAACTGATGCAAATTATAGCCCTACGGGCTAAGGTTTGAGTGTGAAACCCCCGCGTCGCGCGGGCTGCACACCTCCTGAGCGTCCTAACGCGAAAGCGTAACGCTATTCGCGAAAGCGTAACGCTATAAAGATACAACCGAACCGCTTCGGTTCTCCAGGACTGAGGCACTGCCTGCAGCGTGCTGGTGGTCTAGGTGTTTTTTTAGGCGTGCGCGTCCACAAAACCACCCAGTCCCATAAGTCTTATTCTCCAATCATTCTAGACAGGGGGCAGGCGATTGTGGAAACGGGCGGGTGCCACTAGTTTGGCATGACCTGAATCACCATCAGGGAAAAATAGGCGAGATCCAGGGAGGGGCGATCGCCCAAATCCCGGATTACCCGCTGCTGGGGCCAGGTAGCCCATTCGATCACGGCACTGTGGGCCAGGAGGTGATGCCGCTGCAGCACCTCCCACACCTGTTGATAGACCGATCGCACCTTCATTAAAACCACCACATCGGCAGTGGCGATCGCCGTTTCCAAATCGGTAACCGTGTAAAGGGCGGGCAGAACAATCAGTCGCTGGGCGCGCACGGTGAGGGGCAGCCCCAGGGCGGCAGCGGCGGCCAGGGGCGAGCAAACCCCAGGGATAATTTCCACGGGGGCACCAGGATGCTGCTGCTGAACGGTTTGCGCCAGGTAGGCAAAGGTACTGTAGAATCCCACGTCCCCCTCAGAACAGAAGGCGACGTCGGTGCCCTGCTCCAGATGGGGCCATACCTGGTGGGCGGCCTCTTCCCAGGCCCGCTGTAGAACAGCCTCCTCCTGCACGTAGGGAAATTCCAGGGACAGCCGCACCTGATGGGGCTGGAGCCAGGGAGCCACAATCTGCTCGGCGATCCCTGGCTTGCCGCCGACTCCTGCCGGAAAGGCCACCACCGCTGCCTCCTGGAGCAGCCGCAGCCCTTTTAACGTCAACAGTTCCGGATCCCCTGGCCCAACGCTAATGCCGCATAGGGTGCCCCAGGGAGACGGACAGATGGATGGGTCTACCATGCAGATGCCTTAAGATTTCTATAAGATTTGAGATCAACAGCCCAGTCCCGCATTGTATCGCTTTATTTTCTCGTGTCCTGACTTTAGGAGGGTTCCGCGCCGCATGGTTACTCGCCCGTCTCCCCCGCCCGCCGAGCCGTCGCCCCAGGCGTCGCGATCGCCCGCCGCTCCCTCCCATGCCCCGTCCGAGCGGCCCCGTCCCCAGCGAATTGGCCCTCGTGCGGGAAGTCGCCGCGCCTCGGTGCGATGTACCCGTCCACCCCATCAGCGCATTGTCACCCCCGACGGCACCTTTAACATCCAACGGCTGGGGGACACGTCAACGGTGTGGGGCGACATTTACCATTCCATGCTGACCCTGCCCTGGGTGGGCTTTTTTGGCGTAATTGCCCTGATCTACCTGGTGATGAATGCGCTGTTTGCGATCGCCTACCTGATTGGTGGTGACAACATCGCCAACGCCCGCCCCGGTTCCTTTGCCGATGCCTTTTTCTTTAGCGTGCAAACCATGGCGTCTATTGGCTACGGGGCCATGTACCCCCAAACCACCTACGCCAATGTAGTGGTCGCCATTGAGGCACTCACCGGGCTGATGGGGGTGGCGATCGCCACGGGACTACTGTTTGCTCGATTCTCCCGACCTACGGCCCGGGTGCGGTTTAGCCGGGTGGCGGTGATTGCCCCTTATGATGGCGTGCCCACCCTGATGTTTCGCACCGCCAACCAGCGCCGCAATCGCATGCTGGAAGCGCAAATTTGCGTCACTCTGGTGCGCAATGAGGTAACGCGGGAAGGTCAATCCATGCGCCGATTCTATGATCTGTCGCTGGTGCGATCGCAGACCCCGATTTTTGCCCTAAGTTGGACGGTAATGCACGCCATCGACACCAACAGCCCGCTCTATGGCTTGACCCTTGAGGATTTGGAAGATCTGGACGCCGAGCTGATCGTGATGCTTACCGGTCTGGACGAAACCTTTTCCCAAACCGTCCATGCCCGCCATTCGTATATTCCGGCAGAAATCTTGCCCGATCGACAGTTTGCCGACCTGTTCTCCTACTCGCCAGATGGCCAGTTCGTCATCGACTATTCTCGATTTGACCAGGTGCTGGCGATCGCCCCCCCCAGTCCAGACGCCCTCCCCAACTGCTAACGCCAACCGCCAATAAGATATTCATCGCTTTGTTACTGCTTGTGTAAATCTTATGTCGTCTTATGTGCCTCCCTCCTCGCCCCATTTCCGGCGGGATATATTCAGGTTAAATGACGACTTGCAGTTTTTTATACCTCCGTGCTTTTAGAGATTCTGACCCGACAAACGTGACCCATCAGAGAATCCCAGAGGCTTCCATGACTCCCGTGATGCTCCGCCAATTCTGGACAGTCGTTGAAAATACCCAGTCAACTATCCTCACCAACCTGGATGATGGTCGGCTGGTGACGTGGCTGCTCAATCAGGTTGCCTCCGAGCGCCCCATCGACCCGTCCGAGGCAACTATTTACAGCAACTATATCCGCTCCCGGCTTAACCTTATTCGCGATTTGGCTGAAGCCCGCTAGGGTGGGTGGATTTTGAATCTTAGATTTTGGATTTTAGATCTTCTTAAGTAGAACTGCATTGAAAAACGAAGGTTAGAAAACCGGTGGAGCGCCCCGGTGGAGCGCCCCACCCGGTTTTCTAACATGAATTTAATTGTGCTGACTTACTTAGGAGTAGGGTGGGACGGTGGCCTATGTCGCTTGGGATATGGGCGAGAAATTCGCGAAACCTGGCAGACTGGGATTAGCCTCTGTCCTGCTCTGTCATCCCTGTCCGTCCTCCCTCAATGTATTTGAAGCACCTCCATCTCAGGCACTACCGCAACTATCTGGAGCAGCCGGTGCAGTTCAGTGCCCCCAAAACGATTCTCGTGGGGGATAATGCCCAGGGCAAGTCCAACCTGCTGGAAGCGGTGGAAATGCTGGCAACGCTGCGATCGCACCGGGCCTCGCGCGATCGCGAACTGGTGCGGGATGGGGAAACCGTCGGCTTAATTGAGGCCGACCTGGAGCGGGACGTGGGCACCCTGTCGCTGCAAATTACCCTGCGCAGCAGCGGACGCCGCACGGTGGCGGTGAACCAGGAGGCCCTGCGGCGGCAGTTTGACTTTTTGGGCATCATTAACGCCGTACAGTTTTCCAGCCTGGATCTGGAACTGGTGCGGGGCGGCCCCAGCGAGCGGCGCACCTGGCTCGACACCCTGCTGATCCAGCTCGAACCGGTCTACGCCTATATCCTGCAGCAGTACACTAAGGTGCTGCGCCAGCGCAATGCCCTGCTGAAGCACCTCAAGGCCGATGGCAATGGTGCCGATTTGGCTATTGGGAACGCCACCCAGCTTGCCGTCTGGGATGCCCAACTGGCCGCTACCGGCACGCGGGTGATTCGTCGTCGCGCCCGTGCCCTGCAGCGCCTGGCTCCCCTGGCGGAACAGTGGCACCAGGCCATCAGCGGCAAAACGGAGCAGCTCACGGTACAGTATGCCCCCAACGTACCCCTGGAGGAGGACGACCCGGCCCTGATCCAGCGGGCCTTTCTCAGCAAGCTACAGGATCGGGCGATCGCCGAGCAGTATCAGGGCACCTCCCTGGTTGGCCCCCACCGGGATGAGGTGGAGTTTCTTATCAACCAGACCCCCGCCCGGCAATACGGCTCCCAGGGGCAGCAGCGCACCCTGGTTCTGGCCCTCAAACTCGCTGAGCTGAAGCTAATCGAGGCGATCGTGGGAGAACCGCCCCTGCTTTTGCTGGATGACGTGCTGGCAGAACTGGATCTGAAGCGGCAAAATCAGCTCCTCGACGCCATTCAAGACCGCTTCCAGACCATCATCACCACCACCCACCTGGGGGCCTTCGATGCCCAGTGGGTCAAGTCATCCCAGGTGCTCCGGGTCGAGGCCGGACACATTCTCTAGCTGGGGTTCCTTCACATTCTGAGAAGATTTGGGTGGGGCGCAGGACGAAGCGCTGGGCTGGGGCAGCGATGGCTCTTCCCCGTGGTTGGCAATTTCCCGCAGGCGGGCGTAGAAACTCGACGGTTCTGCCACCGGTACAAATCGGTGAATGGGGTGCGGCCCACCGGATGCCTGCACCCAGGTAGAGAACTTGACTTCGTCGGATTCTGGCGGCGGGGGCACAGCTCCTTTAGGCGGCAGGGCGGGGGAGGCTCTGGGAAAGCGGAGGCGATCGCCCCCCTCCGTCCATGAATCCGAGGCTGAAGGAGCCGGGCAGGGAGACACATCCAAAGCGCCTCGCTCCGCCTCTGCCTCGCCCGCTGGATGGGGAAAGTCGTCACAGATAATGCGCGCAAACTCGCCATTGAAGTGACACACCGGATGGCCCCGCCGCTGCCAGAGCCTGAGAATTTGCTCTACTGACACCACCTTGTAACGCCCCTGGTAAAGGGCTTCCAAAACCGCCAGCCGCAGCCAGCTCTCTGGGTAGTGCTGCCGCCAGCGGGCAATGGTAAACTGAGGCGATCGCCCCTCCAGGTCAAACCCATAGCGGCTCAAAAGCTGAGCCACCGCCTCTGCAAATTCTGAATGGGCGACAAATTCCGCCATAAGCTGCGCTGCAGGTGCGCCTCTCCCGTTGAGGATAAATCATCTCGAACAGGACTGACGCACTGTGTGCGGCATCCTGGTGTTCTGGCTGGTTTTGTGGACCCATAGGCCCACGAAACCACCCAACTGTATAAGTCCTACTAAATATAGATACCCAAAGACAGATAGCCAAAGACAGATAGCCGAAGGCCCTGATATCCTGCCTTTATCTTGACATTTCTCTGGAAGAAACTGGATAGATCTGAATGAATCTGAGTCGAGAGTCCGGATTTTTGGCGCTTTTTAAGGATGAATGCTGATCGGGTGTTTGCTCGTTCGTTGAATGGGACGGTTACAAACTGCTGGCGATCGCCTGTACCGGGCAGGTGGGCACGCACTGTTCGCAGACAATGCAGCGCGATCGCACAAACCGCAGCTCAAAGGTTTCCCGATCCAGGGTAAGGGCTTCGGTGGGGCATACCCCCGTACAGAGGCCACAGTGGACGCACAGATCTTCATCAATCTGAATTTCGCCATTGGCGGAGGAAACGCCGATGCTGAGGGCCTCCAGCCACTCGATGGCGGCATCGATCTGGTCAATGTCGCCCTGTAGCTCCACCACCAGGGTGCCAATTTGGTTGGGGGCCACCTGGGCACGAATGATGTTGGCGGCCACATTGAAGTCTTTAGCCAGACGATAGGTGATGGGCATCTGCACCGATCGCTTGGGAAAGGTGAGGGTGACGCGTTTTTTCACAGGGAATCTCCGCTGATCTATCTTCAATTATCGAAGCTTTCTGAGGACGTGGCAGCCGCTCCGGGGGGATGATAGTAAGATGCAAGGGAATCTATGGAGTAGGAACCGCCATGTGGCCCGAAATTGCGGCGCATATCAGCCAAGCCACCGGAAATGAGTTCAAAGGCACCCATCACCGCCCTGTAGGTGGCGGTAGCGTGAACCATGCGTATGCCCTTTCCGATGGTCATCAAGCCTATTTCGTGAAAACCAACCAGGCCAACCAGCTTGCCATGTTCGAGGCCGAGGCTCTGGGGTTGGAGCAGATGTATGCTACACAAACCATTCGCGTTCCCAAACCTATCTGTTGGGGGACAGCGGGACGGTCAGCCTACATCGTACTGGAGTGGCTTGACTTTGGCTACGGCACCCACGACGCCTGGAGCGAAATGGGGCGACGGCTGGCCGCCATGCACAAAGTCACCAGCGAGCGGGGATTTGGCTGGGATCGGGACAACACCATCGGGTTCATTCCCCAGCAGAACTCCTGGACTGCAGACTGGGTGACGTTTTTTCGCGATCGCCGCATTGGGTTTCAGCTCCAGCTCGCCCAGCAAAAAGGCGGCCACTTCCCTGGTGGCCCAGAACTGCTGCAGGCCATTCCCGCACTCCTTGCCGACCATCATCCTGAGCCGTCCCTGGTGCATGGCGACCTGTGGTCGGGCAATGCCGCCATTACCCAGCAGGGAGAGCCGGTCATTCTCGACCCGGCGACCTATTATGGCGATCGCGAGGTTGACCTGGCCATGAGTGAGCTGTTCGGCAGCTTCCCCAACGACTTCTATCGCGCCTACGACGAGACCTATCCCATTCCAACGGGCTACAGCCGCCGCAAAACCCTCTACAACCTCTATCACATCCTCAACCACTTCAATCAGTTCGGAGGCGGCTACGAGTCGCAGGCGAACCGAATGATTGATAAGTTGCTGCAATAACGAGCATGGAGGGATTCGAACCCCCGACCCTCAGAACCGGAATCTGATGCTCTATCCACTGAGCTACATGCCCTTAACCGTATAGTCTACTTCCAGTCTGCGACTTTCAGGCTACTCCCAAACTATTCCCAGACTGTTTTCAGACTATCTTCGGCCTATTTTCAGTCTATGACATTTATCCTCGCCATGACATTTGTCTATGGAAGAAATGTCCTAAACAGATACTGGCGAGTATAACATTTCTGAGGAGACCTTCGTTCACGACCACCCTATGCCCTACAGAATTTTGTTTGTGTGCCTGGGCAATATTTGCCGATCGCCTTCCGCTGAGGGCATCATGCGACATCTGATTCGCCAGCATCAGCTTGAGCAGGAAATTATCTGTGATTCTGCTGGAACCGCCAGCTATCACATTGGTAGCTCCCCCGATCCCCGCATGACCGAGGCCGCCGCAACGCGGGGGATTGTGCTCACGGGGGCAGCCCGCCAGTTTCAGCGCTCAGACTTCCAGGCGTTCGACCTGATTCTCGCCATGGATCGGGATAACTATGCCGACATTCTGCGCCTCGCCCCCTCCAAAGAAGACGAGACCAAAGTGCGGATGATGTGTGAATTTTGTCGTCACCATCGCGATCGCGAAGTGCCCGACCCCTACTACGGCGGCATTGATGGGTTCCAGTATGTGGTCGATCTGCTCCTGGATGCCTGCGAAGGGCTGCTGGAGCACATCTCTGCCGTTCACCTGACCAGGTGATGATCCAGGGCAAACCGCACCAGCTCAGCCCGATTGGCGGTGTCGCTTTTGCGCAGCAGGTTGCTGACGTATTTTTCGATAGTACGTGGGCTGAGGTGCAGATGCTGGCCGATTTGATTGTTGGATAAGCCTGCAGCCAGCAGGTCGAGGACGTCCTGCTCACGGGCAGTAAGAACCAGGGCGATCGCCCCTTCCTCTGGTGCGGTCTCTCCGTTTGAGGAGCCAGGGGAGGCAACCGGGTTGGAATCGTTAGTCAAGTCGGTTAGAGCAGGCGGGGGGGCGATCGCCGATGGCTTAGCGGCCTGCATTCGTAGCCGCCACTCGGATTCAATCAGTTGCGATCGCTCCAATAGGTTCCGCACCACCGCCCCCAGCTCATTCAGCTCAAAGGGCTTGGGCAGGTAAACATCACAACCCGATTGGTAGCCCCGCACCCGATCCTCGGTAGCTGTCCGCTCGGTGAGGAAGATGACGGGCACCAGGCGAAAGGCTGGCTGCCGCCGCACCTGCTGAATGAGGGTGTAGCCATCCATGAGGGGCATGGAAATATCCGCCACAATCAAATGGGGTTGGCACTGGCTTACCATGGCCAGCGCCTCCTTCCCATCTCTGGCAGAAACCACAATATAGCCTAGAAGTTCAAGGTAGTCTGACAGCGCGACCCGAACCCCCAAATCATCATCGGCGACAAGAACGGTCAATGACATGGCTGAGCAGACCAAAGTCTCCAGTTCTAGCCTAAGGCTAGCAGGCTGGACGGGACAGAAATTGCCACACATTAATTTGGTTTTTCACCAGACACCCCTCAAAATTGAGGCAGCAGTTCATTTATCAACAATTTGGATGAAAATTTAAAAATCTTTATGGAAAGGGTGGCCGTGGTAGTATCTGGATGATCTAACGCAGACGCAAAAGACCGCATTCAGGGCGATTCCGCAGTGTAGGAGGCAGAGGCGTGCAAGGAAACAACTTAGCTGGCGGCGCAGGCGTAAACGGCAAGTCCACCACGCTAGAACCCATTCGGGTTGGCGTTATTGGCGTAGGCAATATGGGCCAACACCATACCCGCGTCCTCAGTATGTTGAAGCATGTCAAACTCATCGGCATCTCCGATATTAATATCGAGCGAGGGCTTGACACGGCGAGCAAATATCAAATTCGCTTCTTCGAAAACTACCACGATTTACTCCCCCACGTAGATGCAGTCTGCATTGCCGTTCCTACCCGACTGCACTATGAGGTGGGCATGACCTGTCTTAATGCCGGTCGGCATGTTCTCATCGAGAAGCCGATCGCCGCAAGTATCAACGAGGCCGAATCTCTGGTCAATGCCGCCGCCGAGTCCCACCGGATTCTACAGGTAGGGCATATCGAAAGGTTCAATCCAGCCTTTCAAGAGCTGAGTAAAGTCCTGAAAACTGAAGAACTGCTGGCCATCGAAGCCCACCGCATGAGTCCCTATTCCGATCGGGCCAATGATGTGTCGGTGGTGCTGGATTTGATGATCCACGATATTGATCTGCTGCTTGAAATCGTTGGTTCGCCCGTTGTCAAGCTCACAGCCAGCGGCAGCCGAGGCAGCAGCTCTGGCTATTTAGACTATGTGACCGCCACCCTGGGTTTCGCTAACGGCATTGTCGCTACCGTCACAGCCAGCAAGGTCACCCATCGCAAAATTCGCCGCATCGTGGCCCACTGCAAACAGTCCCTCACCGAAGCGGATTTCCTCAACAACGAAATTCTCATTCATCGGCAAATGACGGCCAACTGCTCCACCGACTACGGTCAGGTGCTCTACCGCCAGGATGGGCTGATCGAAAAGGTCTACACCAGCAATATTGAACCACTCCACGCCGAGCTGGAGCACTTCGTCCAGTGTGTTCGGGGCGGCAAGCAGCCCTCGGTTGGAGGCGAACAGGCTCTCAAAGCTCTAAAGCTAGCCAGCTTAATTGAGCAAATGGCATTGGATGGCAAAGCTTGGCCCGGTGAAGAGTGGGATGGGGTGCAGCCCGTGGTATCGGCGGTTCCGGTATAGGAAAACCTTTTCTGTGAATTTGTCGAAAATCAACTCCGTAATGTTCCCAATCACAACCGATATTAAGTTTGCTAACGAATTGCCCCAAACGGTGGGGGCAACTCTTGGCATTCGTCACTTTGGAGATGCTAGAGTATGTACGGTTAGTTTTCGGTAGAGCAAGCTTGTTTCAATGTCAATTTCGATTTCAGGCACATCTCCGTTTAACTCGCTACATGTCGTTTTTTCTTGACTAGGGAGATGTCCTATGTCTATCTATGTTGGTAATTTGTCCTACGATGTTACGCAGGAAGATCTTACTCAGGTCTTTTCTGAATATGGGAAAGTGAGCCGCGTGAGCCTTCCCACCGATCGCGAAACGGGTCGTCCCCGTGGTTTTGCTTTCGTCGATATGGAATCTGAAACCGATGAGGCGGCTGCCATTGAGGATCTCGATGGAGCTGAGTGGATGGGTCGCGATATGAAGGTTAACAAGGCTCGTCCGCGCGAGCAGCAGCAGCAGCGTAGCAACGGTAACGGTGGCGGCGGTCGTCGCACCTATAGCCGGAATTCGCTCTAGATCCAGCTAGGTTCATCAGTTAGCTTGCTAAAGCCAAAACGTTCGGGTGGGCACTGTCCACCCGGACTGGCTCAAAAAGTAGCGACTGGCTGTTGCCTGGTTGACTGACAAAATTCTTGAAACCCTCGTTCTGCTGTCATTTTGCTGTAGGTTGGGTAGAGCGCTAGCGAAACCCAACGCAACCCTCGCTGGTGTTGGGTTTCGCTTTGCTCAACGCCAAC